>JACQWC010000204.1 GCA_016209635.1 Candidatus Rokuibacteriota bacterium
GAAGTGGGGTTCCTGGAGCCCCGGCCCTCCTCCCCCCTGCCGCCGCCTCCGACGCCCCGTTGCTCAGGGTCGACGACGTTCGCAAAGCCTTCGGGGGCGTGCGCGCGGTGGACGGCGTGAGCTTCACGCTCTCGCGGGGCGAGATCCGCGCGATCATCGGCCCGAACGGCGCGGGCAAGACGACCTTCTTCAACATCCTGACCGGCCAGCTCCGGGCCGACGAGGGGCTGGTGGCCTTCCGCGGCGAGCGGATCTCGGGCCTCCCGCCCTACCTGATCTGGCGGCGCGGCGTGAGCCGAACCTTCCAGATCACCGCCACCTTCGCGACCCTCTCCGTGCTCGAGAACGTGCAGGTCGCGCGCCTGAGCCACATCCGGCGGAGCCTGGCGCTCTTCCGGCCGGCGCGCCGCCTCGAGGTCGACCGCGCCATGGCGCTCCTCGCCCAGGTCGGCCTCGTGGACCAGGCCGCGCGGGCGGCGGGCGTGCTCGCCTACGGCGACCTCAAGAGGCTCGAGCTGGCGATCGCGCTCGCGAACGACCCGGCGCTGCTCCTGCTCGACGAGCCGACGGCGGGGATGGCGCCGGCGGAGCGCGGCGCCCTCATGGCCCTCATGGCCGGGATCGCGCGCGAGCGTACCCTCACCGTGCTCTTCACCGAGCACGACATGGACGTCGTGTTCTCGACCGCCGAGCGCATCATGGTGCTCCACCAGGGGCGCGTCATCGCCGACGGCGCCCCCACCGAGGTGCGGGCCGATCCCGAGGTGCAGGCGGTCTACCTCGGCGAGGGCGAATAGTGCTCGAAGTGCGGAACGTCCACGCCTACTATGGCCGGAGCCACGTCCTCTACGGGGTGACGCTCACGGCGCGCGAGGGGGAGGTGGTGTCGCTCCTCGGGCGGAACGGCGCCGGGAAGTCGACCACGCTCAAGGCGATCATGGGGCTCGTGGAGGTGACGGAGGGCGAGATCGGGTTCCAGGGACGATCGCTCCGCGGGCTCCCGACCCACGAGATCAGCCGGCTCGGGATCGGCCTGGTGCCGGAGGACCGGCGCATCTTCGCCGACCTGACCGTCGTCGAGAATTTGGTGGTCGGCGAGCGCGACGGGCGCGGGGGAGGGGCCTGGACGCTCGACCGAGTCTTCACGCTCTTCCCGAAGCTCCGTGAGCTCGGCGCCCGGCGCGGCGGCAGCCTCTCGGGGGGCGAGCAGCAGATGCTGACGATAGCGCGGACGCTGATGACGAGCCCGCGGCTGCTCCTGCTCGACGAGCCGTCGGAGGGACTGGCGCCGGTCGTGGTGCGCGCGCTCGGCGAGGGCATCACCCAGCTCAGGCGGCAGGGACTCACGATCGTGCTGTCGGAGCAGAACGTGAAGTTCGCGCGGCGCCTGGCCGACCGCGCCTACATCATCGAGAAGGGACAGATCAAGTTCGAGGGGTCGATCGGCCAGCTCGATGCTGACGAGTCGATCCGGAGGAGCTACCTGAGCGTATGAGAACTCTCGTCCGCAACATCGGGACCGTCGTGAGCGGGGACATCGGTCACCCACTGCTCGACGCCGACGCCATCCTGATCCAGGATGGCGCCTTCGCGGCGATCGGCAAGGGCCTCGACGAGGACGCCGACACCGTCATCGATGCGCGGGGGACGACGGTCCTCCCGGGCCTGATCGACTCCCACGTCCACCCGGTCTTCGGCGACTTCACGCCCCGCCAGCGCACGGTGGACTTCATCGAGTCGGCGATGCACGGCGGCGTGACGACCGCGATCTCCGCGGGCGAGGTGCACCTGCCCGGGCGGCCGAAGGACATCGTCGGCCTCAAGGCGCTCGCCATCGTCGCCGCGAAGGCGTACGCGAACTTCCGGCCAGGCGGGGTGAAGGTCCACGCGGGCGCCCCGATTCTCGAACTGGGAATGACGGAGTCCGACTTCGCCGAGATGGCCGCGGCAGGCGTCACGCTCGTCGGCGAGATCGGGCTGGGCTCGGTGCGGACCGGCCGGGACGCCGCGCCCATGGTCCGCTGGGCGAAGGCGCACGGGATGACGGTGACGATCCACACGGGCGGGCCCTCGATCGCCGGGTCGAGCCCGATCACCGCCGAGGTGGTGCTCGAGGCGGCCCCGCACGTGGTCGGGCACATCAACGGGGGCACCACCTCGATGTCGACGGCGGAGATCGAGCGGCTCGTCGCGACGGACATGGCGCTCGAGATCGTCCACTGCGGCAACATGAAGACGGCGCTCTATACCCTCCGGGCGGCGAGCGACGTGCGCGCGACGGGACGGATCATCGTCGGCAACGACGCCCCCTCGGGCACGGGCGTCATCCCGCTCGGCATCCTCCGCACGCTGAGCCTGCTCGCCGGAGTGGGCGGGCTTCCCCCCGCCGACGCGATCGCCTGCGCCACCGGCAACACCGCGCGCGTCTACAAGCTCGGCGCCGGGATGATCGCCGTCGGGCGGGAGGCCGACCTGGTCATCTGCGACGCGCCGACCGGGAGCGTCGCCCGGGACGCGCTCGGGGCGCTCGCGGCGGGAGACCTGCCGGGCGTCTCGATGGTGCTGATCGACGGCAAGGTGGTGATCGGGCGGAGCCGCAACACGCCTCCAGCGGCGCGCGCGGCCGAGGTGCTGCAGGGACACGGGCCGGCCGGGGCCGGCCACTGACCGTGCGCATCAAGCCGTTCCGCGGGTACCGGTACGCGCTCGGCGCGGACCGGGACGTCTCGACGGTCGTGGCGCCGCCGTACGACCAGATCACCCCGGAGACCCGCGAGCGGCTCCACGCGATGAGCCCGCGAAACATCGTGCGCCTCACGCTCCCGAGGGAGACGGCCGACAAGTACGCCCGGGCGCGCCGCGATCTCGCGGCGTGGCTCGAGGAGGGCGCGTGGGCGCCGGAGGCGGAGCCGGCGATCTACCCCTACCACCAGACCTACACGGTCGCCGGCCGGGAGGTGACGCGGACGGGGTTCGTGGCGCTCGGCGAGGCCAGCGAGTACGGGCAGGGGGTCGTGCTGCCCCACGAGCGGACGCACGCCGGACCGAAGAAGGACCGGCTCGAGCTGCTGGAGGCGACGCGCGCCGACATCGGGCTCCTGTTCATGCTCGTGAGTGACCCCGGAGGCGAGCTGCTGCGCGCGACGACCCCCACGGGCCCGCCGATCGCCGAGGCGCACGATCTTCGCGGCGAGGCCCACCGCCTGTGGCGCATCACGGACGGGGCGGCGATGGAGCGCGTCCGGGCGCTGATGGCACCGCAGCCGGTCGTGATTGCCGACGGCCATCACCGGTACGAGTCCGCGGTCGAGTACGCCAGGCACCACCCGGAGGCCGGCGACAAGCTGATGGCGTTCTTCACGCTCGAGGCGCCGGGGCTCACGATCCTTCCGAACCACCGGCTCGTCCACGGGGTCCCCGGCTTCGCCGTCGAGGCCTTCCTCACGCGCGCGCGGGCGTGGTTCGACGTGGCCCCACTCGGCGACCCGCTCGCCTTCCGGCCCGGCCCGCGCACGATCGGCGTCGTCGCGGGCGCCGAGGCGCGGGTCCTGACGCTCCGTGCCGATGCGGTCGAGAGGATCGCGTGGCCGCCCGCCACCTCGCGGGCGTGGCGCGAGCTCGCGGTCTCGATCCTGCACGAGGGGCTGCTCAAGCCTCTGCTCGGCATCGCCGAGGCCGAGCTCGACGCCCGGACCTACGTGGACTACACGGCCGATCAGGCCGAGGCGGTCAGGCAGGCGCGCCTCCCGGGGTGCCAGGCCGCGTTCCTCATCGCCCCGCCGACGCCCGAGGAGCTCGTGACCGTGGTGCGGGGGGGCGAGCTGATGCCGCAGAAGTCGACGCACTTCTACCCGAAGCTCCTCGACGGGCTCGTGTTCCATCTGATCGAACAATGAGCACCAGGCGAGCGTTCCTCAAGGGAGCGGGGATCACGACCTCACTCGTCGCGGCCGGCGCGATCTGGCGCGCGTGGGACCAGGGGCTCCTCGGCGCCGCGCGCGGGCCGGCCTACGAGCCGTGGACCGCGTGGCGGGCCGACGCGGGCGAGGGGCCGCGCGGTCTCGTGCGCGCCGCGATCCTCGCCGCGAGCCCGCACAACATCCAGCCCTGGCGGTTCCGCGTCGCGCCCACGCGCGTGGACCTGTTCGAGGACACGGAGCGCTCCATCGGGGCGATCGATCCCTACCGGCGCGAAGTGCACATCGGGCTCGGCTGCGCGCTGGAGAACCTCCTGCTCGCCGCCGGCGCCGGCGGCTACGCCCATCGCCTCGCGGTGCTGCCCGATCCGGCGAACCCCGCCCACGCGGCGCGCGTGGACCTCTCGCCGGCGCCGCCGGCCGCCTCCGACCTCTACCGGGCGATTCCCGCGCGCCACACGAACCGCGGCCCGTACGATCGCCGCCCGGTGCCGCAGGACGTCCTCGGCGCCCTCGAGGCGCTCGGCCTGGACCAGCCGGACGTGGCCGTTGCCTGGTACACGAACGAATCTGACCGCCGCCGCGTCGGCGCGCTCGTCGTGCAGGCCACCGAGGCGATCGTCGGCGACGAGCAGCAGGCGCGTGACAGCGGCCGCTGGCTCCGCGCGTCGTGGCGGGACGTCCAACTCCACCGCGACGGGATCACGCTGGACGCCTGGGGGATGGCGACGCTCGTCCGGACGGTCGCGAAGCTCCTGCCGCCGCTCCCGCAGCGGCTGAACGACAGCTCCTGGCTCTGGGCGACCCGGGACGTCCACGTCGCCACGGCCGCGGCGTTCGGAATTATCCTGGTGCGCGCCGCCCGGAGCGCCGCGCAGCGGATCGCCGGCGGGCGGGTGTGGCAGCGCATGCATCTCTGGGCGACCCTCCGCGGACTCGCGATGCGGCCGCTGAACCAGATCCTCGAGCGCGCCGACCGGGAGGAGAGCGGGGGGACCCCGCCGCGCTTCGGGCGGGCCGCCGTGGAGCTGGTCGGCCGGAGCGGATGGCAGGCCCTGATGCCGTTCAGGCTGGGCTATCCGCTGAGAGACGCGCTGGCGAGCCCGCGCCGGGCCGTGTCGGACGTACTGCTCTAGAGTGCTTCGTCAAGAGACGGGGACAGGAGAGACGCTCATGGTCAACATCCGGAAGGTCGTGACGATCGTGGAGGAGATCCTGACTGACGGTGGCCGGCCCGCGAAGCGCCCGGTGCGCAAGGCCGCCGCGGTGGCCGTGATCGAGAACCCGTTCGCGGGCCGGTTCGTCGAGGATCTCACCCCCCTGATCGACGCCGGGGAGGAGCTCGGCGCGCTGCTCGCCAAGAAGGCGACGGAAGCCCTCGGCGCGCCCGCCGAGTCCTACGGCAAGGCTGCGATCGTCGGCGAGCGCGGGGAGTACGAGCACGCCGCGGCACTGCTCCATCCCAAGCTGGGCGCGCCGCTCCGCGCAGCGGTGGGCGGCGGCAAGGCAATCATCCCCTCGGCGAAAAAACTCGGGGGCCCGGGCACCACGGTCGACGTGCCGCTCCACTTCAAGGACGCGGCGTTCGTGCGGAGCCACTATGACGCCATGGAGGTGCGGCTCAACGACGCGCCGCGCGCCGACGAAATCGTCCTCGCGATCGCGGTGACCGACGGCGGGCGGCCGCATCCGCGCCTCGGCGGGCTCACGAAGGACGAGGCGAAGAAGGAGGACGGGCTTCGATGAGATACGGGCTGCGGATCCCGAGCTTCGCGCTCGGGCCGAGGACGGCGACGCTCGACGTGATGGGCCGATATCTGCGGAGGGCGGAAGACCTCGGCTTCGACTGCGCGGTCTCGATCGACCATCTGCTGCTCACGCCGCCGGCCTACGCCTGTACCTGGCTCGAGCCGCTGACGCTTCTCTCCGCCCTCGCCGGCGTCACGCGGACGATGAAGCTCGGCACGATGGTGCTGGTGCTGCCCCTGCGTAACCCCGTCTCCTTCGCCAAGGAGTGGGCGACCTTCGATCTCCTCGCGGGCGGCCGCTCGATCCTCGGCATCGGCGTCGGCTGGCACGAGGAGGAGTTCGCGCTGAGGGGCGTCCCCCACCGGGAGCGCGGCAGGCGGATGGACGAGTGCATCGAGATCGTCCGGGCGCTCTGGGCCGGCGACCGCGTCACCTACGAGGGCGCGTTCTACCGCTTTCGCGACCTCACGATCGATCCGAAGCCGCTCCAGACGCCGCATCCGCCGATCTGGATCGGCGGCGGGACGCAGCCGTCGGAGAAGATCTACGCGCAGACGGTCGGCAACATCGACCCGGTGCTCCGCCGCGTCGCCAGGTACGCCGACACGTGGGTGCCGCACTCGTCCTCGACGCCGGAGATGGTGCGGGGCGACTGGGACAAGGTGCAGCGGTTCGCGCGGGAGTCCGGGCGCGATCCCGGCGCGATCGGGCGCGTGTACTCGAACTTCGTCTGGGTCCTCAAGCCGGGCGAGCGGCCGGAGTCGGCGGTCCCGCATTTCTCCGTCTACTCGGGGATGGATCTCGAGTACTGGCGGACCTACTACCTCCTGGGCGAGGCGGAGGAGATCGCGGAGCGGATCAGCGCGCGGATCAAAGCGCTCGACGGCGGCGTCGACACGATCGTCCTGAACCCGCTCGACTGGGGGCTCGAGCAGCTCGAGCTGCTGGCCGCCGAGGTGCTGCCGCGCGTCAGGACGGGCGCGTGATCCGCTACACGGGCGCGCGGCTCCAGCGCCTCGAGGACCCGCGGCTCCTGCGCGGCCGGGGCCGGTACGTGGACGACCTGAGCCTGCCCCGGATGCTCTGGGTCGCGTTCGTACGGAGCCCCCACGCCCACGCGCGGATTCTCGGGATCGATGCGACGGGCGCGCGCAAGCTGCCCGGGGTCGTCGCCGTCGTGACGGGCGAGGATCTGGCAAGCGCGGTCCGGCCCCTCGAGCCGCGGCTCGAGGGCGACGGGTTCACGCCGACGGCGTGCCCGGCCCTCGCCGACGGCCGCGCGAGCTTCTGCGGGCAGCCGGTCGCCGCCGTTGTGGCGTCGAGCCCCTACGTGGCCGCCGACGCGCGCGAGGCGATCGTCGTCGCGTACGACCCGCTCCCCGCCGTCGCGTCGGTGGACGAGGCCCTCCGGGACGGCCGCGTCCTCTTCCGGCGCGAGCACCGGCAGGGCGACGTCGAGAGCGCGTTCGCCGGGGCGCGGCTCGTCGTCCGGGAGACCTTCACCCACGGGCGCTGCGCGCCGTCGCCGCTCGAGCCGCGCGGGGTCGTCGCCGAGTGGGACGGCGAGACGCTCACGGTCTGGGCGAGCACCCAGACGCCCCACATTCTCAGGGGGGCGCTCGCCGGGGCGCTCGGGCTCGAGACCTCCCGCGTGCGCGTCGTCGTGCCCGACGTCGGCGGCGGCTTCGGGCTCAAGATGCACGTGTTCCCCGAGGACCTGGCCGTCGCTGCCCTCGCCCGGCTCGTGGGGCGACCGGTGAAGTGGATCGAGGAGCGGCGGGAGAACCTGGCCGCTGCCTCGCAGGCACGTGAGCAGCGGATGGAGGTCGAGGTGGCGGCCGCGGCGGACGGGAGGCTCCTCGGGCTCCGCGCGCGCGCGATCTCGGACGCCGGCGCCTATCACATCTACCCGCTCACGCAGGCGCTCGAGCCTCTCGGCTCGGCGGCCATCCTGCCGGGCCCGTACGGGACGCCGGCGTACGCGTACGAGGCCGTGGCGATGGCGACCAACAAGCCGCCGCTCGGGGCGTACCGCGGCGTCGGCATGACCATGGGCGCGTTCGTGATGGAGCGCGCCCTCGACCTCGTCGCCGAGCGGCTCGGGCTCGATCCGGCGGAGGTGCGACGCCGCAATCTGGTCCCGCGCGAAGCGTACCCGTTCACCTCGGCCGCGGGGATGACCTACGACAGTGCCGATTTCCCGAAGGCGCTCGAGCAGGCGCTCGCCCTGGTCGACTACGAGAAGCTTCGGGAGGAGCAGCGGGCGGCGCGGGCCGCCGGGCGGTGCCTGGGCGTCGGCATCGCCTGCTACGTCGAGTACACCGGCATGGGCTCGGAGGTCTTCCGGCGGCGGGGCATGGTGGACGTGCCCGGGATCGAGGCGGCCACGGTGACGATCGACCCCGACGCGACGGTCCGGTGCGCGGTGAGCTTCCCCTGCCAGGGGCAAGGGCACGCGACCGCGCTCGCCCAGATCGTCGCCGACCGGCTCGGCGTGTCGCTCGATCGGGTCCGGCTCGAGCCCGTGGACACGCGCTCGGCCCCGCTCGGCAGCGGGACGTTCGGGAGCCGGGGCGCGGTGGCGATGAGCGGGAGCGCGGGGACGGCGGCCGAGATCCTGCGATCGAAGGTCCAGCGGCTCGCCGCGCATCTCCTCGAGGCGAGCCCGGAGGACATCGTGCTGGAGGCGGGGCGCGCGGGCGTGCGCGGCGTGCCCGGCCGGACGGTGACGCTCGCGGAGGTCGCGCGCCTCGCCTACGCGCCACCGCCCGGTGGGCTCCCGGAGGGGCTCGCGCCGGGGCTCCAGGCGACGGTCTATTTCGACCCGCCCGGCCCGACCTTCTCGGGCGCCGTCCACGTCGCGATGGTCGAGGTGGACGAGGAGACGGGGAAGATCGCCGTGAGACGCTACGCCCTCGTCGAGGACTGCGGGCCCCTGCTGAACCCGCTGATCGTCGACGGCCAGATTCACGGCGCGGTCGCGCAGGGGATCGGCGAGGCGCTGCTCGAGCGTCTCGTCTACGACGAGGAGGGGCAGCTCCTGACCGCCACGCTCATGGACTACGCGCTCCCTCGGGCCGACGATCTCCCCCTCATCCTGGTGGGCCATCTCGAGACGCCGTCGCCCCTGATGCCGGGGGGCGTGAAGGGCATGGGCGAGGGCGGCACGATCGGGGCGCCCGCCGCGATCGCCAACGCGGTGGCCGACGCCCTCCGTCACCGCGGGATCCCGATCACGGCCCTCCCGATCAGGCCCGAGGACCTCGGAACCCCGCCCGCGGGCCTGACACGCGCATGACGCGGCGTGTGCGGAAGCGACTCCTCGCGAGCGCCGGTCTCGGTCTCCTCTCGGGTGCCCTCCTCGCGGCGCTCCACCTCCTCGGATTCTTCTCGACGGGGGAGGTCCGGATGACGGACCTCCTGTTCAAGTCGCGGGCGCCGGAGACCGCGCGGTCGACGGTGATCGTCGGCATCGACCAGCGGAGCTACCGCGCGCTCCTCCCGCGGCACGGGCCGATGGCGACCTGGCCGCGCGCGCTCCACGCCCGGGCGCTCGACGCCCTCCGGGAGGCGGGAGCCCGGGTGGTGGCGCTCGACATCTTCTTCGACGCGCCCAGACCCGAGGACGGCGAGCTCGCGGCCGCGATGAAGCGGGCGGGCAACGTCATCGCGCCCGTCGAGGCCCAGGGCCCGCGCGCGCTCGACGCGCGGCCCGGCGTCGCCCAGGAGTTCGACGTCTTCGTGCGGCCGACGCCGGCCATCGCGGCGGCGGCCGCCGCCGAGGGCTTCGTCAACGTCACGACCGATCGGGACACGGTCGTACGCGGCCTCCCGCTCCTGCTGCGGGCCGGGGGCGAGGACGTCCCCGCGCTGGCGCTCACGATCGTCGCCCGCTTCGTTCGGCGGCCTGCGGTGATCGACCGGCCCCCAGCCGACGGATGGGTCCACGCGGCCGGCCGGGCGATCCCCCTCGGCGAAACGGGGAGCATGCCGATCAACTTCCTCGGGCCGCCCTCGAGCCCCGAGCGCGGCGGATCGTTCCGGATCATCCCCCTGATCGACGTCCTGGACGGGACCTTCGACCGCGCCTTCGTGCGGGACCGGATCGTCCTGATCGGCCTCACCATCCGCGGCGTGGACGAGCACTCCACCGCGTCGACGTCCGTGACGCGGATGTGGGGCGTCGAGGTGCTCGCCAACGCCGTCGAGACGATCCTCGGCGAGCGTTACCTCCGACCGCTGGCGCCCGCCGTGACCGTCGGGCTCACCGTCCTCCTCGCGGTGGGGACGGCGCTCCTGGTGGCGGCCTCGAGACCGGTCGTCGCCGCCGTCGCCGTGCTCCTCGGCCTCGGCCTCTACGCGCTCATCGCCTCCGTCCTCTTCGACGGGGGCACCGTGCTGAACCTCGTCTATCCGCCGGGCGCGCTCCTGCTCGGCTTCGCCGTGGTGCTCGTCTACCAGGTGGTGTTCGAGCAGCGCGAGCAGCGGGTGATCCGCGGCGTCATCGCACGCTACCTCTCGCCCTCCGTCAGCGAGTGGGTGCTACGGGACCCGGAGCGCCTCCGGCTCGGCGGCGAGACGCGCGACATGACCGTACTCTTCTGCGACCTCCGTGACTTCACGGGGCTGTCGCGGGCCCTCGATCCGCAGGCGCTCGTCGCGCTCCTCAACGAGCACATGACCGCCATGACCGAGGTCGTCTTCCGGCACGACGGCGTGCTGGACAAGTACGTGGGCGACGCGATCGTCGCCTTCTGGAACGCGCCCATGGCGCAGCCGGACCATGCGCGCCACGCCTGCCTCACGGCGCTCGACATGATCGAGACGCTCCACACGCTGCACGCGGACTGGGAGCGCCGCGGCGTGCCGAAGCTCGAGCTGGGGATCGGCATCAACACGGGCCCGATGGTCGTCGGCAACATGGGCTCGCGCGAGCGGCTCGCCTACACCGTCCTCGGCGACACGGTGAACGTGGCCTCGCGCCTCGAGGGGCAGAGCAAGGAGTACCGGACGCGGGTGGTGATCGGCGAGGCCACCCGCGCCGCCGCCGGCGACGACCTCGAGTACCGGTTCCTCGACGTCGTCGCCGTCAAGGGACGACGCGAGCCGCTCCGGGTCTACGAGGTCGTGGGGCGCGCCGGCCGGGTCGATCCGGGGCTGGCGGCGATCCTCCCGCGCTGGGAGCCGGGCATCGCCCTCTACCGCGAGCGGCGCTGGAGCGAGGCCGCCGCCTTCTTCGGGGAGCTCCATGCCGAGGCGCCGGGGGACGGGCCGACGGCGCTCTACCTCCGCCGAAGCCGCGAGTTCCTGGCGACCCCGCCCCCCGCCGACTGGGACGGCGTGTACGTCGCGACGAACAAGTAGAGACGCTCAGCCGACTCTGCGCCTAGCCGCCCCGACCCGGTTCCTCGGGAAGCTGAGCACCATGCCTGACGCCGACGACCCAGACGGTCTTGTCCGCGACACGATAGAAGAAGCGGTACGGCGCCACGATGACCTCGCGATACGGAAGGTCGGGGAATTCCGGAAGGCGGCGACCCGATTCGGGAAACCGCTTGAGCCGACGCAGCACACTTTCTGTGCGCTGCCTGAATCGCCGAGCGGCAGCGGGATTGTCGCGCAGGGTGTACGCGATCGCGTCAAGGAACTGCCTCCGGCCGGACGGCGTGAATCGGACCCCCGCCGTCACGTGTCGGCCAGCAGGCGATCCGCCTCCGCCAGAACCTCGTCGAGATCATGCCCCTTCGCAGCCGCAACCTCGCGTTCGCCCCGCGCGAGTAGCCGGAGAATCTGCCGCTCATGCTCGGCGTGCTCGTACGCCTCGACGCTGAGCATGACGGCCGCCGCCCTCCCTCGCTGCGTGATGACCAGAGGCTGCTTCGTGGCGCGAACTCGCTTGAGAGCCGCGGCCGCGTCCTGCCGAAGGTCAGTGATCGGAATGATGTCTGGCACCTTGGGCATCGGCGTTCCTCCTTCAGTACGCCCAAGAGTACCTTCAGGGGTGCCTCTAAGCAACACCCCCTTGGCACCGCAACGGTGGCGCCCGGCCTGCTACGGCGTCACCTTCCTGACATGGGCGGCCTATACCGGCAACGCTCAGGCGCCGCTGGCCGCCTCGAGCTCCGACGGCGAGACGAGGATCTTGCCGGGCAGCGGTCCCGCGAACGGCCGGAGCGGCCCGACGCTCCCCCGCCGGAGCTGCGCCGTCGCTGGCGTGGCGCCGTCCAGCTCCTGGGTGATCTCGGTGACGAACCGCTCGCCCCTGGCGATGGTGCCCGCGAACTCCTGGTGGTAGACGGTCCGACCCCTGAAGAGGCCGTTCACGTTGACCTTGAAGTCGCCGTCCTTCACCCCTTCGATCACCAGCCGGAACGGGCCGGGCACGCCCGCCGGCACCTCGACCATGCGAGGGCGTCCGATGACGCGGGTGAAGGAGCCGAAGACCTGGTTCACCTCGAGCCCGGGCGCCAGAAAGCCGGCCACGCGCGCCCGGTCGGGCATCTCGACGAGGGGCGCCAGGTTCTCGGTGGTCGTGACCCGGAGGACGCTCTGGTTCACGCTGAACGTCCTCGGGCTCGGCTTCTCGCCCGCCTGGGCGGTCGCCCGCTCGCCAGGCTTCAAGACCACGAGCGTCTCACCCTGGCTCGCGGCGAGCGTGAGGGCGCCGGCCCGCGTCCAGCAGTGGAAGGCGCCGTCGGGCTTCTGCTCCGCGCCGATCAGGCCGTCGTGCACCGTCGCGGTGTACGTGTTGGACTCGAGCGAGAAGCTCGACTTCGGATCGATCAGCCGGACGACCCGCGCCCACACGGCGCCGGCGCTCACGTGGATGGCGATGTTCGAGCGGCCGCGGGCGAGGTCCGCTCGCTTCACCGTGATGTCGGCGCCTGGCTGGACGGTGAGGGTGCTGCCGTCGAGGAAGGTCACGAGCGCGGTCGAGCCCGGGCCCGTGAGCACGCGGTCGCCGACCGCCAGGTTCATGCCGTCGGCCGCGGGGCGGGCGTCCTTGCCCCCCGCCGGGACGTGCTGCACCGCGCCGGCGAGGATCGAGAGCGTCGCGGTGGCCGACGCGAGCGGCGGCCGGCTCTGCTGCCCGGAGCCCGTCGACGCGGGGCCCAGGGCGAGCGATGCGACGAGGACCGCGGCGACGAGCGTCGTCATGCCTGAGCCGAGTAGGGTCGTCATCGTGCCTCCTCCGCTCCTAGTGCTACCATAGCCCGCGATGCACGTCGGTCACTTTCTCACCCGGGCGGCCCAGCGCTACCCGGAGCGTCCGGCCTGGATCGAGCGGGACCGGACGGTCACCTTCCGCGAGGCCGAGGCCCGCGTGAATCGGCTCGCGCGGGCGCTGCTCGCGCTCGGCGGGCAGCCGGGCGATCGCATCGGGATGCTCGTCCCGAACCGTGCGGAAGGGCTCGAGACGCTCCTCGGCCCGATGAAGGCGGGGATGGGTGTGGTTCCCATGAACATCCGCCTCCATCCCTCCGAGCACGAGTACATGCTGAACGACTCCGGCGCCTTCGCGTTGATCTACGCCGAGGAGTTCCGGGACCACCTCGCGGGAATCCGCGAGCGGCTGACCTCGGTCAAGCACCTGATCTGCGTCGGACGGCCCCCGGCCGGCGACCTCGAGTACGAGCGGGTGCTCGAGGCCGAGCGCGCCTCGCCCCCGGATCCCGCGATCGACGCCGACGATCTCGCGTGGCTCTTCTACACCTCGGGCACGACGGGCCGCCCCAAGGGGGCGATGCTCACCCACCGGAACCTCCTGACGATGGTCGAGCAGTTCCTGCTCGACCTGAACCCGGCGCGCCCAACGGACGTGCTCCTCCACGGGGCGCCCATCACGCACGGCTCGGGCGTGGCGATCTTCCACCACATCGCGCGGGGCGCCGCGAGCGCGTTCCCCGCGACGCGCGCCTTCGATCCGCCCATGATTTTCGAGGCGATCGAGCGCCACCGGGCGACGACGATGTTCCTCGTCCCGACCATGATCAACCTCCTCCTGGCGAGCCCCGAGCGAGGCAAGTACGACCTCTCGAGCCTCCACACGGTCTTCTACGGGGGCGCGCCGATGTACGTGGAGACGCTCCTCGAGGCGGTGCGCGTCTTCGGGCCGATCTTCGTCCAGCTCTTCGGTCAGGGGGAGGCGCCGATGACGTGCACGAGCCTCGGCAAGGAGGAGCACCTCGCCGGCGACGACCCGGTGAAGCTCAAGCGCCTCGCCTCGGCGGGGCGCGAGGTCACGGGCGTCAGGGTCCGGGTGGTCGACGACGAGGACCGCGACGTGCCCCCGGAGCAGATGGGGGAGATCGTCGTCCGCGGTGACCTCGTCATGAAGGGCTACTGGCGGAAGCCCGAGGCCACGGCCGAGACGCTCCGCGGCGGCTGGCTCCACACGGGGGACGTGGGCTACCTCGACCCCGACGGCTACCTCTACATCACCGACCGGATGATGGACATGATCATCAGCGGCGGGTCCAACATCTACCCGCGGGAGATCGAGGAGGTGATCTGCCGCCACCCCGCGATCTTCGAGGTGGCGGTGATCGGCGTGCCGGACCCGAAGTGGGGCGAGACGGTGAAGGCGCTCGTGGTCGCCCGCGAGGGGAGACCCGTCACCGAGGCTGAGATCGTCGAGCACTGCAAGCGATACCTGGCCTCCTACAAGAAGCCCCAGTCGGTGGACTTCCTGCCGAGCCTGCCCAAGAACGCCTACGGCAAGGTCCTCAAGCGCGAGCTGCGGGACCGCTACTGGGCCGGGCAGGCCCGCAAGGTGTGAGCGGCGAAGGGGAGGGAACGACATGCCGCGCTATGTGAAGGTCGCTGCCGCCCAGACCGGTCCCATCAACGAGGGCACGCGTCGCGAGGAGGTCGTGAGCCGTCTCCTGCTGCTCATGGACCAGGCGGTCGAGGAGGGCGTGGAGCTCCTGGTCTACCCGGAGCTGGCGCTCACACCCTACTTCCCCAAACGGATCCGGGACGACTACGACCAGTTCTTCGAGACCGCGATGCCTGCGACGGTCGTCGAGCCGCTCTTCGAGAAAGCCCGCCGGGCGCGCCTCGCCTTCCACCTCGGCTACGCTGAGAGGGACGGCGACCGGCGCTACAACACGGCGGTGCTCGTCGACGAGGACGGGCGGATCTTCGAGCGGTACCGGAAGATCCACCTCCCGGGCCTGGCCCACCCCGATCCCGAGGGGCTGGCGCGAGTCTTCGAGCCGTACTACTTCGCCTGTGGCGACACCGGATTCAGAGTCTACGACGCGAAGAAGGCCCGGATCGGGATCGCGATCTGCCAGGACCGGAGGTACGCGGAGACGTATCGGTGCCTCGGCCTCCAGGGCGCCGAGATCATCGTCGCCGGATACAACACGCCGGCCTACCCGCTGGCGCTCGCCCACAACGAGCTGGTGATGCGGGCCGGGGCCTACGAGAACAGCCTCTTCGTCATCGGCGTCGCCAAGGCCGGCGTCGAGGACGGGATGGAGCTGATCGGCGGCAGCTCAGTCATCACCCCGCTCGGCGAGGTCATCGCCAGGGCGGCGACGACGGGCGACGAGCTGGTGACCGCGCGCATCGACCTCGACCAGATGATCCCGACGCGGAAGCGCTGGAACTTCTTCGGGCGCCGCCACCCCGAGCACTACGGCATCATCACCGAGAGGAGGGGGCCATGACGACCACCCAGGCACCGAGAGCGCATCAGCCCGCCGAGGTCGTGCACGTCGACGAGCGCCCGTGGGAGACGCTCCGGTGGCCCGGGCAGTGGAGCAAGATGCTCTTTCATCCTCGGGCGGAGCGCCCGACCGAGCCCAACGCCGGGCTCGTCCGCTACGAGCCTGGCGCGCACCATCCGTTCCACCAGCACGACTTCGCCCAGGTCTGGTACATCCTGGAGGGCGAGTTCAGGATCGGCGAGCGCATGCTCGGGCCCGGCACGATGCTGTTCCATGCGGACCCACATTTCGAGGAACCGCTCTCGACCGAGACGGGCGGGCTCATGCTGTTCGTCCAGTACCCCGGGCCCTCGACGGGCGGGCTGCCCGTCTACGACGGCCGGTTCAACATGAACGAGCGCAAGCCGATCTCGGAAGAGCGCACCGACGTCTGAGCGCCGGGAATTTTGGATAGGGTGCTGCACATTTGAGTGGTGGGGCCGCGGTCGCCGAACGGCAGCGGTCCTTGGGGGGACCACGATGCGGCGATCTCGCACGGTCGTCTGTCTCGCGCTCTCTGGAGTGCTCGCCGGGAGTCTTCCAGTCTCTTTTGCTCCTGCGCGTGCGATGGCTCCGGTCGTCACCCGATCGCCGGAGGCATCGAGCGGCCCGCTCGTAAGATCAGCCGTTCAGGCTCCCGGGCTGCTCCCCATGCGCTTCGAGCCAAACGAGGGCCAGGCCGATCCGAGTGTCAAGTTCCTGGCCCGGGGCCGGGGCTACGGCCTCTTTCTGACCAGGACCGAGGCGGTGCTCGTCCTGCGCCAGCGGAAGGCGTCCAGCGCGAGCGTCGTCCGCATGAAGCTCGAGGGAGCCGGCGCCGCCCCCGAGGTCGCGGGCGAGGAGCGGCTCCCGGGCAAGGTCAATTACTTCCTCGGCAACGATCCGTCGAGGTGGCGCGCGGATGTCCCGACCTACGGCCGGGTCAGGTACCGCAACGTCTACCCCGGAGTGGACCTGGTCTACTACGGGAGAGAGCGCCGGCTCGAGTACGACTTCGTCGTCGCCCCGGGCGCCGATCCACGCGCGATCAGGATCGCCTTCGAGGGCGCCGACGCCGTCGAGCTGGACGCGCGGGGCGATCTCATCGTGCGGACCGCCACCGGCGAGCTGCGCCTCCAGAAGCCGCACGTCTACCAGGAGATCGGGGGCAAGCGCGTGGCGGTCGACGGCGGGTTCACGCTTGTCCGGGAGCCGTGCGATGCAGGAGCGTGCGAGCGACTCGGGCGCCTCGTCGGGGTGAGTGTGGCCGCTTACGATGCGACCGAGCCGCTCATCGTCGATCCGGTCCTGATCTACTCGACCTACCTCGGTGGAACTCTCGGCGAAGACGAGGCGCGCATCGCGCTGGACGCCCTCGGGAGCCTCTACGTCACGGGTGATACCTTTTCGACCGACTTCCCGGTGGCAAACGCCGCGCAGGCGTCGGCAGCTGGCGGCCTCGACGCCTTCGTGACGAAGCTCGATCCCACCGGGACGGTCCTCGTCTACTCCACCTATCTCGGCGGCACCGGCCACGACGAGGGAGAGGGCATCGCCGTCGACGGAACCGGGAACGCCTACGTGGTCGGCTACACCCAGTCCAGCAGCTTCCCCACGCTGAATCCCTTTCAGCCTTCGCTCGGCGGCAGTCAGGACGGCTGGATCGCGAAGCTCGATCCGGGGGGAGCCCTCGTGTACTCCACGTATCTTGGCGGGAGTGGGAGCGAGGCGGCGCTGGGCATCGCCGTGGACGCCTCCGGCGGCGCGTACGTGACCGGGTGGACGACGTCGACCAACTTCCCGACGGCCAATGCCTTCCAGTCATCGTCCGGCGGCGGGAGCTCCGATGCTTTCGTGACGAAGCTCAGTGCTACGGGAAGCGCGCTCGTCTACTCCACCTACCTCGGGGGGAGCGGGAGCGATCAGGCCAGACAGATCGCCATCGATGCGTCCGTGAGTGCGTATGTCACCGGGTTCACCGGGTCGACCGACTTTCCGACGGCGAATCCCGTGCAACCCGCGAGGAACGGCGTCCAGGACGCCTTCGTGACGAAGCTCGATGCGACCGGGGCTCTCGTGTACTCTACCTTTCTCGGCGGGAGTGGCGTCGACGCAGGGGAGGGGATCGCCGTCGACGGGTCGGGTAACGCCTACGTGACCGGTGACACCACCTCGACCGATTTCCCCAACTTGAGCGCGGTACAGCCGTCCTACGGCGGGAGCCGGGACGCCTTCGTGACCAAGCTCAATGCCGCCGGCACCGCTATCGTCTACTCGACCTATCTCGGCGGCAGCGGCAACGACGAAGGCCTGAGCGTCGCCGTCGACGCCGGCGGCAACGCCTACGTGGTCGGCAACACCTCGTCGACGAACTTCCCCACGGCGAGCGCCCTCCAGCCATCCTACGGCGGAGGCTTTGCCGATGCCTTCGTGACCAAGCTCGATCCGACGGGCGCGGCGTTCGTCTACTCCACCTATCTCGGCGGCACCGGTGACGACGAGGCCTTCGGCCTCGCGGTGGACGGGTCCGGCAACACCTACGTCGCAGGCTTCACCGACTCGACCGACTTCCCGACGGTGAACGCGCTCCAGCCGGCGTTGAGCGCGGACAACGATGCGTTCATCGCCAAGATCGAGCGCTTCCCGTCGACCCCCACAGCGCCGACAGGCCTCACCGCCACCGTGCTGTCCCCCACGAGAGTCTCGCTCGGCTGGACGGACGCGAGCACCGACGAGGACGGCTTCGAGATCGAGCGCGACACTGGAGGCGGCTTCGCGCTGATCGGCACGAGTGGCGCCGGCGTTCAGGTCTTCGAGGACACGACCGTCACGGCCAATCGGACCTACACGTACCGCGTCAGGGCGGTCAACGGCGCCGGTGCTTCCGACTACTCGAACACCGCCACGGTGACGGTCCTCACCGGCAAGTTGGTGGTGCTTCCCGCGCGTTTGACCTTCTTCGGGACGTCGGTGGGCAGCTCGCAGACCGGGACCGTGACCCTCCAGAACGCGGGTCAGGGGACGCTGACGGGGAGCGTCGCCGCCGCGCTGACCGCGCCGATCAGCCTGGTCTCGGGCGGCGGGGTCTTCTCGCTCTCTCCGGGGGCCACGAAGACGGTCACGATCCAGTTCTCGCCGACGGCGCGGGGCACGGCCCGCGGCGCCCTCACCGTGACGAGCGACGACCCCGCCCGCCCGTCGACGCGGGTCCCGATCACGGGCGTCGTCCGGTAGCCTGACGCCGAGGTCGGCCTAGCCTCGCGAGAGGGCGTGGAGGGTATCCCAGTAGAGCTTCTCGTACCCCTGGAGGAGCCGCGCCGCCCGCCTCACGAGCCGAGGATCGGCGCCCCGCACAAGCCCGGCCTCGACCACCGCCAGGGCCTGGGCCTCGAACTCTGCGGGCGGGCTGGCGAAGAGATCGAAGAAGGCCGTCGCGACCTCCCCGAGGCCGTACTCCCTCCGGAGGGCTTGGCTCACCCGGCCGCAGTTAGCGCCCCACGCGGAGAAATTGACGAGGAAGCCGGCCGCAACCTCGGCGTCGGTCCCGTAGAGCGCGAGCCACGCCATGAACGCGGGGTATGCCTGCGCTCCCGGCGCGGGCTCGTACGCCTGGAGCAGGGGCTCGTCGAGCCCGACGGCGGCGGCGAAGCCGCGCAGGGCCTCGAGCGCCGCCGCCTCGCCCCCGAGCACCGCCTGAAAGAACGGCCCGCTCGGCGCGGCGCCGAACCGGTTCACCAGGAGCGCCACGCTCCGCAGATCGCTCCGGATGATGTGGTACTGCTCGCCGGCGAAGCGCTTGAGATCCTCGCGGCGCACCCGCCCCGCCTCCAGCTCCGTGAGGTACGGATGGTTCCGGATCTCCTGCTCCACGGCCCGGAGCTCGCGCGCGATCTCGTCGATCAGCCGCCTCGCGTCGCCCATGGCTCGTCCTCTCGTCCGGGACTTCGGTCCCGAGTGGAGGTATGGTAACAGGTCACGGCCGTGACGATCCCGAACCTCCGCTACAACCTCGTCGTGCTGGGCGCCGACTTCTCGCTGTTCCTGGTGGGCCTCTCCTTCGCGTCCCAGTCGACGATCCTGCCGGCCTTCGCCGAGCACCTCGGCGCCTCGAACGTCGTGATCGGCGCCATTCCCGCCGTGATGACCCTCGGCTGGTTCCTGCCGTCGCTCTTCGCCGCGGGACACACCGTGACGCTCGCGCGGAAGCTCCCCTTCGTCCTCCGCTGGACGATCTGGGAGCGCGCGCCGTTCATTCTCCTGGCGCTGGCCGCCTTCTTCCTGGCGGGGCAGGCGCCGGGGCTTACCCTGGCCGTCCTCCTCTCGATGCTCCTCGTGATCACCGGGACCGGCGGCGTGCTCCTGCCGGCGTGGATGGATATCGTCGGCCGCGCCATCCCGACGGCGCTGCGCGGGCGATTCTTCGGGGTGGCGAGCCTGCTCGGGAGCCTCGGCGGGTTCCTCGGAAGCTTCGGGACGGCATACTTCCTCGAGGCGTTCCCGGCGCCCGCGGGCTACGGCGTCTGCTTCGCGAGCGCCGCGCTGTTCATGGCGCTCTCGTATGCCGCGCTCATGCTCGCCCGGGAGCCACCGGCCACCGCGGCGCTGCCGCCGGCCCGCGCGCTCTCGGCATACCTCTCAGGGCTCCCGGCCCTGCTCCATCGCGACCGGAACCTGACGTGGTTTCTCGTCGCCCGCTGCTTCACGGTGACAGCCATGATGGCGTCGGGCTTCTACACGGTCTACGCGCTCCGGGCCTGGGGTGCTCCGGACTCGCAGGTCGGCGTGTTCACCGCCGTCATGTTCGGGGGCCTCGTGGTCGCCAACGTGGGACTCGGCTGGCTCGCCGACAGAGCGGGCCACCTGCTCGTCCTGGGTCTCGGCGCCGCGGCCACGGTCGCCGCGAACGTCATGGCGCTCGCCGCCCCGTCGCTCGAGGCCTTCACCGTGGTGTTCGCGCTAGCGGGGGTGCAGGCGGCCGCCGTCAACGTCTCCGGGCTCACGGTCCTCCTCGAGTTCGCGGCCCACGCCGACGAACAGGCTACCTACGTGGGGCTCGGGACCACGTCGATGGCGCCGGTCGCCTTCCTGACGCCACTCCTGGCCGGGGTCATGGCCGACGCGCTCGGGTTCGAGGCCGTGTTCGCCGTCGCCACAGTGTCCGGTATCGTCGGCCTGGCAGTCCTGATCGGCCGGGTGCGGGATCCGCGGTGGGCGAGCGACAATCGGGGAAACTTCCAAGGAGGTACGTGATGCCCCTGGACCATGTGGAGCGTGAGC
The DNA here is from genome assembly GCA_016209635.1 of Candidatus Rokuibacteriota bacterium. Lineage (GTDB taxonomy): Bacteria > Methylomirabilota > Methylomirabilia > Rokubacteriales > CSP1-6 > JACQWC01. The sequence goes on from JACQWC010000204.1 coordinate 20,639, forward strand.
GACTCATCCAGCAGTATGCCGACGGGCCGAGACGGCTCGGGGCCGCGCTCGCGGGAGTGCCGGAAGAGGCGCGGAAGTGGCGGCCGGCTCACGGGGAGTGGTCGGCCCACGAGGTCGTCTGTCACTGCGCCGACTCCGAGACCAACGCCGCGGCGCGCATCCGCTACCTCGTCGCGGAGAAGGAGCCGCTCATCCTGGGCTACGACCAGGACACGTGGGCGGTCAGACTCGACTACCAGAACCACCCGCTGGACCTGGCGCTGGCGACCGTCCAGGCGGTGAGGGCGAACACCGCGGCACTTCTGCGGCGGCTCGCGGACGAGGCGTGGCAGCAGGATGGGCGGCACACCGAATCGGGTCGCTACACGGCCACGGACTGGCTCGGGGTCTACGCCGAGCATCTCGAGATCCACGCCCGCCAGATCGAGCAGAACCTGGTCGCGTGGCGGGGCCGAGCGGATGGCGGGAGGGCATAGCTCCCTCGCGCCGGGAGGGCGGGGCAGGCGCCCGGCGGCCGGGCGTTACACCGGCGGCTATCCGCGTCGATGGCTCGGGGACCGACATCCCCGCCTTGTGGCGCTTGGCCGCACCGACGCGGCTTCACCCGTCGCAGCTCGGCGACGCAGCGGGCGCGTCCCCATGATGCCTCAGGCGGAGCTCGTCCGCACCGCTGGCGGGCTCTCATGAGGTCATTGGCGCTCTGGGTCGCCTGGCTCTGTCTCGTCCTCGCCCTGGCCGGATGCGGCGTGGTGCGGCTCCTCGCACAGGGCGCGCGAGCCCTCGGGCGGGAAACCCAGGCCGAGCCCCACCCGCTTGCGACCCCCGCTCCACCGCCGACGGATGAAGCCGGGGCCGAATCCCCCGCGGCCGCCGCGGGGAGCGTGCCGGTCTAGACCCTCGGGAGCCTCGTCCTCGTGGAGGCGACGGTCCACGGCGCCCACACGCTCACGCTCGCCCTGGACACGGACGCCGTCCTGACGCTGCTCAGCCCGGCCGCCGCCGCGCGCCTCGGGCTCGGGCCGGCGAGCGACGCGCCGAGGCGATCTGTGGCACCTCCCGGTCGCCGTGAGGTCGAGGTCCCGCTCGTGCGGGTGACCGCGATTCAGGTGGGCGAGTCCCTCGTCGAGAACCTGGAGGTCGGCGTGGTCGACGTGTACCCCGAGGCGCCGAAGGTGGACGGCGTCCTCGGCCGGGACTTCCTCGGGAGGTTCGGCGTGACGCTCGACCTGGCGGCCCGCCGGCTTCGCCTTCGGCCAATGCAGCCGGGCGCGCGCTGACCCGCGCCCCGCTCAGGGCTGCGGTGGTCCCTCGGGACGGGGGCTCGACCACAGGTCGAGCATGTCGGGAAGATTTCTCGAATGCTCGACGAGCCTCAACTCGGTGACGCGATTCATACGCATGACCACCTGATGAATCCGCTCGGCGGCGCCGATCGCCGCCTCGAGGCGCCGCCGTGCGGTAGGGTCATCCGCGTGCTTCGAGATGAGCTCGAGATTGCCGCTGACCACTGCGAGCGCGTTGTTGATCTCATGGGCGGCGGCGCTCGCCAGGCTCGCGACGGACCGGAGGACGGCGGTTTCCCACCGTGCCGCCTCCGCGCGCTTGCGCTCGGTGATGTCGCGGCCGATCCCGGACGCGCCCACGATCCTGCCCGCTCCGTCCTTGACGGGGGAGATCGTGATCGAGACGTCGATGCGCGTTCCGTCCTTTCGCACGCGCACCGCCTCGTAGTTCTCGACGCGTTCGCCCCGGGCGAGCCGCTGGAGGATCTCGTCCAGCTCGTGCGAGCGGTCCGGAGGCATGATGAGGGCGATCGAGCGGCCGAGCGCCTCCGCCGCGGAGTAGCCGTAGAGGCGCTCCGCGGCCCGATTCCAGCTCGTGATCACGCCGTCGAGAGTCTTGCCGATGATCGCGTCGTCCGACGACTCGACGATGGCGGCCAGGCGGGCGAGCTCCTGCTCGAGGCCCTTGCGCTCCCTGATGTCCCGCGCGCTGCCGGAGGCCCCGATGATCCTCCCGGCGGGGTCCCTGATCGGCGACATGGTGATCGAGACGTCCACCCGCGTGGTGTCCCGTCTCAGCCGGACGGTGTCGTAGGGGTCGAGGCGCTCGCCGCGCGCGAGCCGTCGGAGGTTCCGGTCCAGCTCGTCCGAGCGATCGGGAGGGATGATGAGAGCGATCGAGCGGCCGAGCGCCTCCGCCGCGGAGTAGTCGTAGAGGCGCTCGGCGGCCGGATTCCAGCTCGTGATCGTGCCCTCGAGCGTCAGGCCGACGATGGCATCGTCCGACGACTCGACGATGGCGGCCAGGCGCCCCTGTGCGGCCTCCGCCCGCTTGCGTTCCGTGATGTCGAGCGCGACCCCGATGACCCCTTCGATGGCATCGTCGTCCTCGCCTCGGAGGGGTTCGACGTAGACCTGGAAGACTCGCCCGAGCGAGTCGTGCTCGTACGTCGTCGACTCCCCCTGGAGCGCCCGGCGGTGGGCGACGATCGCCGGGGAGTCGGCGTCGGACGTCTCGAGGTACTCGAAGAGGCTCATGCCGACGGTCTCGTTCGAGCGGAGCCCGAGGGCGGTGAGGCCGGCGCCGAGAGAAGACGTGAACCGGAGGTCGCGGTCGGTCGTCCAGAGGACGACGGGGAGCTGCTCGACCAAGAGGCGGAGGCGCGTCTCGCCGAGCCGCAATGCGGCCAGCATCCGCTTCGTGAAGCGGGCCAGGGAGGAACTGAGCGGCGTCCGCTCTCGCTGGCGGCTCCCGATGGCCACAGCAATTCGATTATGGGCACGGCCCGCCGGGCACTGCAACCCCCGCCCACGCCGGGCGCCAGTGACGGCTCCCCGACCCTGGCGCGGCCTGACGTCGCCTGCTAGTATCCGTCGATGCGAGCGCTCCTCCTCGGCACCGGCTCGCCGCCGCCCAACCCACGGCGCCGCGGCCCCGCCACCCTCGTGAGTCTCGGGGAGGAACGGTTCCTCGTGGACGCGGGCTCGGGTGTCGGCGGCCAGCTCGTCCAGGCCGGCGTGAGACCCTACGACTGGCCCCGCGTGCTCATCACGCACCATCACTCGGACCACACGATCGACCTCGGCCACCTCCTGATCACGCGCTGGATCGTCGGCCAGAACGCGCCCTTCGAGGTCTGGGGCCCCGCGGGGACCCGCCGCCAGATGGAGAAGCTGCTGGACTACCTCGCGTGGGACATCGAGGTGCGCCGCGCCCACATGCACGACCGGCGCCCGCCCGAGGTGCGGGTGACCGAGATCGAGGAGGGCCGGATCCTCGAGGTCGGCGGCGTGGCGGTGTCCGCCTTCCTCGTGGAGCACGGCCCGGTCAAGCCGGCTTTCGGCTTCCGCTTCGAGGGCGGCGGACGGAGCGTCGTCATCTCGGGGGACACCCGGCCCTCCGAGAACCTCATCCGCTGGAGCCAGGAAGTCGACTGCCTGGTCCACGAGTGCTGCGAGATGGCGAAGACCGCGTGGTACCCCGGCTGCGGCTGGCCCACGCTCGAGGAGAAGATCCGGGACCTCGCTTCCTACCACACCCAGCCCGCCGACATCGGACGGGTTGCCGCCGCGGCGCGCGCGGGGAAGCTCGTCGTCACGCACATGATGCCGGGCTCGGTGCCGGCCGAGCTGCGGGAGGCCGCCGCGCGGCACTACGCGGGGCCGGTCGTGGTCGGCGAGGATCTCGACGAGGTCTGACGCGTCACGGGAGGTCGAAGAGGAGGATCTCGGCGGGCTCCACGCCGACGATCGTCAGCGCGTCCTCGTCGCTCACGGCGACGCCGTCCCCCTGGCGGAGGGCACGGCCCGAGAGCGCGACCACGCCCCGCGCCACCTGCGCCCACGCGTGGCGGCGGGGACGGAGCCGGTGCACGACCTCCTGCCGCGGCGCCAGCAGGGACGCGTAGACGGCCGCGTCCTGATGGATGGTGACGGAACCCTCGCGGCCGTCCTCGGAGGCGACCAGCCGGAGGGTGCCGCGCTTGTCTTCGTCGCCGAAGGTCTTCTGCTCGTAGCTCGGCGGGAGGCCGCGCTCCCGGGGGACGATCCAGATCTGAAGGAAGTGGACGAGGTCCCGCCGCGAGTGGTTGGACTCGCTGTGGGTGACGCCCGTCCCCGCGCTCATCCGCTGCACGTCGCCGGGCCGGATGACCGAGCCCGTGCCCATGCTGTCCCGGTGCTCGAGGGCGCCGGCGAGCACGTAGGAGATGATCTCCATGTCCCGGTGCGCGTGCGGTGGGAACCCGTCGCCCGGCTGGACCCGATCCTCGTTCAGCACCCGGAGGTGGCGGAACCCCATCCAGTTCGGGTCATGGTAGTCGGCGAACGAGAACGTGTGGTGGGTGTCGAGCCACCCGTGGTCGAAGTGGCCGCGCTCTTCCGATCGTCGTACGGTGATCATTCCCTCCCTCCCCGCCGCGGGCGCTCGCGCCTGAACAGCTCCTCGGCCTGGCGCCGCCGCGCCTCGGCGAGGGACTCGGCGGAGCCGTCCTCGAGCAGCCGGCAGAGGTGCTCGGCCGCGAGCGCAGGCGGGATCAGGACGTAGTCGGCGCCCTCGGCGTAGAGTCGCTTCGCCGCCGCCATGGTGTCGGCGGTCACCACCACTCGCGCCGAGGGGGCGAGGGCGCGCGCCTGGCGCAGCAGGCGGAGGTTGTCGGTGCCCTTGAGGAACCAGTCGGAGACGCTCGACACCACGACGGAGGCCTCCTCGATGCCCGCGTGGCGGAGGGTCTCCGCGCTCGAGATGTCGCCATACCGGCAGTCGATGCCGTCGGCCTGAAGGCGCTCGAGCGTTTCGGGGTTGAAGTCGATGGCCGTGATGCGGCGGCGCATGGCCGGGAATCGGCGCTCCAGGTGCTCGAGGAAGGCGAGCGCCTCGCTGGAGACGCCCAGCATGAAGACGTCCCGCCCGCCGGGCGCCGCGCGGGCGCCGGCGGCGCGCCTCGCCGCCCGTCGCGCGCGCCAGCGGGGGAGCCCGACACGGTCCAGCGCGCTCGCGAGCCCGGTCGCCAGCCCGTGGTTGAAGCGGATCGCGTACGTCGAGATCACCGAGGTCATGAGGAGCGTGTAGAGCACGAGCGAGGCGACCCGGCCGCTCACGTGGCCGTACCCCGCGCCCAGCGTGACGATCACGAGCGAGAACTCGCTGATCTGCGCCAGGTTGATGGCGACCACGCCGGACGTCCGCGTGTCGAGCCGGAGCACCGCGAAGAGGGGAAAGATGGCGAGGAGGCGGCTCACGACGACGAAGGCCGTGGCGCCCAGGGCCCCGAGGACGAGGGCGCCGGAGGGCTCGGGGATCTTGAGGCCGAGCGAGACGAAGAAGAGCGTGATGAAGAAGTCGCGGACGCCCGAGAGGCGCGAGACCACCTCGGTCCCGTACGGGAAGGCCGCGATGACCATCCCGGCGATGAGCGCCCCCATCTCCGTCGAGAGGCCCGCGAACCCGGCAACGCCGGAGACCAGGAAGCACCAGCCCATGGAGGTGACCAGCATCAGCTCGAACGAGCTGGCGATCGTGCGAAAGAGCGTCGGGAGCACGAACCGCGCGAGCAGCACGGCGAAGCCCACGAGCCCGATCCCCGCCGCCGCGGAGCGCAGGAGGGAGAGTGGCTCGAGGTGGGCGAGGTTTGGCTGGAGGGCCAGGAAGGCGATCGCCCAGAGGTCCTGGAAGATCAGGATCCCGAGGGTGACCCGGCCCCCGAAGGTCGACATCTCGAGCTTGTCGAAGAGGAGCTTCACGACGATGAGCGTGGAGCTGAGGCTCATCGCGACGGCGAGGTAGAGCCGGTCGAACCGTCCGCCGCCGCCGCCGGCGACGCCCGCGAAGGCGAACCACGCGAGCACGGCGCAGATCGGGAACTGGAGGAGGCCGCCGATCGTGATGGTGCGACCCGCCTGGAGGAGCTGCGGCACGCTGATCTCGAGGCCGATGATGAAGAGGAGCAGGATGAGGCCCATCTCCGAGATCAGCTCGATGCTCTTCTCGTCGGTCACGACGCCGAGCCCCAGGTGCGGACCGAGCAGCGCGCCACCCAGGATGTACCCGAGGATCAGCGGCTGGTGGAGTCGCCGCGCGACGAGGGCGAAGAGCGCGGCGAAGATGATGCTGACGCCGATGGCGGAGAGGAGGTCCATGCCGGAGTAGTAGTCTACATCGTTCTTCCCGGGGTGCTACCCAGAGGGGGCTACCGATGAGGGTTCACCTGTTCATGCCGAGGCGTCTCGCCCGGCCTTGCTATAGTAGCAAGCGAGATGCAGATCTTCCGTCGCGCGCTCAGCCTCTTGCGGTCCCGGCCGCGGCGGCGATACGCGCTGGCGCTCGCTGGCGGCGGCGTGATCGGGGGCATGTACGAGGTCGGCGCGCTGGCCGCCCTCGAGGAGCGCCTCGAGCGGGCCTGGAAGGACGTCGATCTCTTCGTCGGATGCAGCGCGGGCGCGGTCGTGGCGGCGCTCGTGGCGAACGGCGTGCCCGCCCGCGAGATCTACCGGATCCTCGACGAGGACCTGCCCGACCCCCTGAACTTCACCCGCACCGCCGTCTACGCGTCGGACTCCTTCCGCCACGCCTTCGGCCAGTTCGGACGGCTCTTGTGGGCTTTCGGGAAGAACGCGGTCGTGGGGCTTCGCGCCTCCATCCCCGATATGCTGGCGCACGCGGAGGCGGACCTGCCCGCCGGGTTCTTCTCGCTCGTGGCCCTCGAGCGGTTCCTCCGGGAGTCCTTCGCCGCGCGGGGCCTCGCGAACTCCTTCGGGGCGCTCGAGCACACGCTCCTCATCCCGGCCGTCGACCTCGACCGCGCCACGCGGGTCGTGTTCGGGCGTGGGGAGCTGCGGGACGTCCCCATCAGCCACGCGATCGCCGCCTCCTCGGCGATCCCGGGCTTCTTCGAGCCGTACCACCTCGACGGCCGGGACTACGTCGACGGCGGCGTCGGGTTCAGCGGCCACGCGGACCTGGCCGCCGAGATGGGGGCCCAGGCTGTGATCATCGTCAACCCGCTCGTGCCCAGCATCTCGGAGAACAGCGGCGGCGCCACGCGCGCGCGAGGGCTCTATTCGATCGTCGAGCAGGCCAACCGGATCTACAGCCAGAACCTGCTCCAGCTTGACCTGGCGGTGCTGCGGGACCGGTACCCCCACGTCGACTTCTTCCTGCTCCAGCCCGAGAGCTCGGCGGGCCCACTGCTCGGTCCCTCCATGGGGTTCGAGGCGAGCCGCGCGGCGCTCCGCTACGGCTACACGTCCACCCGGGCGTGGCTCGACGGGCAGGGCGACGGGCTCGTGAGCCGGCTGCTGATCGGGCCGCACGCCGCCGCGGTCGGCACCATGTAGCGCCGCGGCGCCTCAACGCTGCTGGGCGGCCTCCCGGTGGCGCTGGAGGTTGCCGAGGCCGTCGTACGCGGCGTACTTGTATGCGTCGCCCAGGGTCGGATAGTTGAACACGGTGTTGATGAAGACGTCGATCGTCCCGCCCAGCTCCATCACCATGAGCCCCACGTGGACCAACTCGGAGGCCGACTCGCCGATGACGTGGACGCCGATGAGGGTCTTGTCCGCCATCCTGAAGACGAGCTTGATCTCGCCCGCGAGGTCGCCGATGATCTGGCCCCGCGCGTTCTGGCGGTAGTGGGCCCGGCCGACGCAGTAGTCGATGCCCTTCTCGCGGCAGCTCTCCTCCGTCTCGCCGACCATCGCGATCTCGGGAATCGTGTACATGGCCAGGGGGAAGATGGGCGCCACGCGCGTCTTGTACTTGAGGTCGAAGGCGTGGACCATCGCCACCCGCGCCTGCTCCATCGAGGTGGCCGCGAGCGCGGGGAAGCCGATGACGTCGCCCGCCGCGTAGACGTGGGGGACCGTCGTCTGGTAGGCTTCGTTCACCGCGACGTGACCCCGCTCACCGACGCGGATCCCGATGCGCTCGAGCCCGAGCCCCCGCGTGTTGCCGGAGCGGCCGGCGGCGAAGAGCACTCCGTCCACCCGAAGGGACTCGCCGCTCTTGAGATCGATCCGCACCGCCCGCTTCTCGGGCTTCACCCGCTGCACGCCTTCGGGGAGCCGCACGTCGACCTTGAGGAACTGCATCTGGAGGCGAAGCCGTTCGGAGATCTCGGCGTCGAGGAACGAGAGGAGCCGGTCGCGCCCGTCGATCAGCGTCACGCGGACGCCGAGGGCGGCGAAGATGGTCGTGTACTCGCAACCGATGACCCCGGCGCCGATGATGCCGAGGCGGCGCGGGATCCGGTGCATGTTGAGGATCTCGTCGCTGTCGTAGACGCGCGGGTCGTCGAAGGGGATCTCGCGGCTCCGGGCCGGCACCGAGCCCGTGGCGATGAGGATCACGTCGCCGTGCAGGGGCAGCTCCTCGCCGCCGTCCGATCGCACGACGCGGATCGTGTGCGGGTCCTCGAAGGTGGCCTCGCCGTGGATGAGGTCGATCCGGTGGCGCGCGATGTTTTGCGTGACCACTTCGCGGAGGGAGCGCACCACCTCGAGCTCGCGGAACATGAAATCCTGCACCGTGAGGTTGCGCTTGATCGAGTAGTCCACGCCGTAGAGCCCGCGCTGGCGGAGGCCGGAGAAGTAGAGGGCCGTCTCGCGGAGGGTCTTGGAGGGGATCGTGCCGGTGTTGACACCCGCGCCGCCCACCCAGGGCGCCCGCTCGATGAGGGCCACCCGCTTGCCGAAGTACGCCGCCTGGGCGGCGCCCTTCTCGCCCGCGGGGCCCGAGCCGATCACGACGAGATCGTAGCGTTCCATCGGGACCTCTCGGCTCCTAGTCGATCACGCCCTTGTCACGGAGGCTCGCGACCTCGGCGGGGCCGAGCCCGAGGTCCCGGAGGACGTCCGCGGTGTGCTCGCCCGGCACGGGGGCCGGGCGCCGGATCGAGCCCGGCGTCTCCGACATCTTGATGGCGACGCCGAACTGTCTGATCTTCCCGAGCGTCGGGTGCTCGACCTCGACCACCATCTGGCGGTGGATCACCTGGGAGTCGCGGACCATCTCCTCGACGTCGTAGACCTTGCCGACGCAGACGTCCGCCTTCACGAGCAGGTCGTACCACGCGTCGCGGTCCCGCGTGCGGAGGATCGACTCGATCTCCCGTCGCGCCGCCTCCTCCTCGGCGTTGGCGCTCCGCACGAACTGGTCCGGTCTCCGCGCGAAGCGCGCGAGGTCCGGCCGCTCGCACGCGCGGCAGAAGTTCTCCCAGAGCCAGGGCTCCGTGCAGCCGATCGTGAGGAGCTTGCCGTCGCGCGTTTCGTAGATGGCGTAATAGGGGTAGGAGCCGCCGAGGAATCCGCCGCCGCGCCGGGGCGCCAGCCCGTCGCTGAAGAAGAAGCGCATGTTTGGCGTTGCGGCGAGCAGGGAGACGGTCGTGTCGAGGTACGACACGTCCACGTGCTGGCCGCGCCCGGTGCGCTCGCGCGCGTAGAGCGCGAGCACGATGCCGAGCGCCCCGTGGAGGGAGGCGCCGGCGTAGTCGGCGATGATGTTGAGGGGGATCGCGGGCTTCCGGTCCGGCTCGCCGATGAGCCCGAGCACGCCGGCGAGCGAGAGGTAGTTCATGTCGTGGGCGGGGTGGTTCCTGTAGGGCCCATCCTGGCCGAACCCCGAGAGGGAGCAGTAGACGATCCTCGGGTTCAGCGCGTGGATCGTCTCGTAGTCGCCGCCCAGACGCTTCATGACGCCGGGCCGGAACCCTTCGACGATGACGTCGGTCGTCACCGCCAGCCGCCGGAAGATCGCCTGCCCCTCGGGCGACTTGAGGTTCAGGGTCATGCTGCGCTTGTTCCGGTTCACGAACGTGAAGGCGGCGCGCCGCGCCGCCTCGACGTCGGGCGAAGCCGGCCGCTCGGGCGTCTCGATCTTGAGCACGTCGGCGCCCATGTCCGCGAGCATCATCGTGCAGAACTCGCCCGGCGCCACGCGCGCCAGCTCGAGGATCCTGATGCCATCGAGCACTCCCATGGGGGCCTCCGTGTTCGCGATGAGCCGCCGGGCGTCCGGCAGCCCCGGGTGTCAGGTGATGAGGGTCGTGCTCACTCGAAGTCGCCCGCGAGCCGGGAGGTGAGCGCGCGGATATCGGGGATATGCTCCAGGTGCTCGACCTGCTCGGCGATCCCCTCGGCCTCCGCCGCAGCGAGGGCGCGCGACGCGCACGCGAAGAACTTCGCCCGCAGGGCGTCATGGGAGAGCGGCCGATCCGGATGCCCCTGAGCGCCGCGCGGGCCGGCCTCGATCGTACGGCCGTCCCGGAGTCGCAGGGTGACGCGGCTCCACGCGTGCTGCTCGAGGGCGTCCGGCAGGCTCGGATCCACGGCCATGCGCACGCGCGCCATCAGCTCGAGGATCCTCGGATCACGCACGGGTCCGTCCTCGAACGACGCGAGATCCACCCGCCCGTCGACGAGCGCCGCGGCGGCGCAGAACTCCATCGAGAATTTCCGCTCGAGCGCGGTGGACGGATTCCGGTGCGCGAGCACGTCCGGGACCACCCGGTTCACGCCGACCTCGACCGCCGCGACCGCGGCGGGGTCGAGCGCATGCCGCCTGCGCAGCTCGACGAGCGTTTCGATGGCCGCGTGCGTGAGCGCGCACGACGGGTACGGCTTCACGGCGATGCCCGACGCGACGAGGTGCCAGGTGCGTCCCAGCGCCTCGACCGCCTTGTCGAGGCTCGCCTGGGCGCCGAAGGCCGCGACCCAGCCCTGTGCGCCATCGAGCGCGGTCCCGGACGCCGTCAGGCCGTCACGAGCGAGCTGCGCGGCCAGGACACCGTTCCGGGCCGCGTGCCCGGCGTGGTAGGGCTTCGTCATCGACCCGAAGTTCTCCTTCAGGCCCGAGGCGAGCGAGGCGGCGATGCCGAGCGCGTGCCGCGTGCGTGCCGCGTCGAGCCCGGCGATGCGGGCGGCGGCGGCGGCGCAGCCGAGCGTGCCGAGCGTGGAGGTCGCGTGCCAGCCGCGCGTGTAGTGGCCGGGGTTCACCGCCGAGCCGAGCGCTGCCGCGACCTCGAACCCCACGACGTAGCCGGCGACGATCGCCTCACCGCTCACCATCTCGGCCTCGCCCAGGGCGAGCGCCGCCGACAGCAGCGGGACGCTCGGATGCCCCATGATGGCGAAGCTCGTGTCGTCGAAGTCGTGGGCATGGCCCGCGACGCCGTTCAAGAGCGCGGCCCAGGTCGGCGCGGTCTTGAGCCGCGTCCCGAGCACCGTGCAGAGGGGCGTGCCGCCCTCGTCGCGGGCCACGCGGCGGACGATACGCGCGACCGGCTCGTCGGCGCCCGCCAGCATGACGCCGAGCGTGTCGAGCGTCGCGCGCCGCACGGCGGAGACGGCGTCGGTGGGGGTGTCCCCGAGCGCGGTTTCGACGATGAACTCGGCCAGCCGGCTCGTCGCGCTCATCCCTGGCACGATAGCGGAGCCCGCCGGGCGTTGCAATCCCGCCGCACGAGGGGTCGTCGGTCGCCGCCCGAGCGCATCGGGCCGGATCGGGCGGGAATGGGTCTGGACGGTGGGCAGCGCGGGCTTCGCGGCCTGCTACCTGGTGCTGCTCCTCATGGCCCATGCTCCGACGCCGACCCTGCTCTACCTCATGGTCGCCTCGCAGGGCATGCTGGGCTATGGTCTCATCGTCGTCATCGGCGCCATTCCTGCCGAGATCTTTGAGGGCCGGCACTACGGAACCATCTTCGGCACGCTGATGCTGGCCGCCATCGCGGGCGGGGCGATGGGGCCCTTCGTCACCGGCCTGCTCCACGACGCTACCGGCAGCTACGCGGTGGCCTTCTGGATCGCGATTGGCTGCAGTGCGCTCTCGGGGATGGCCATCTGGCTCGCAGCACCGCGCGAGGTGCGGGCCGTCGCTGGCCGCGTCGGTCGGAATTAGAACACCACCAGCCCGGGGGCCCCCAGGACCACCTCACCGAGCGTCGTGGAAAATGACGCCGAGAGTGTAGCGCGTGCCCGCGCGCACGCGGCTCACGCCGTGGCGCATGGTCGCGCGGTAGTGGCCCCGCGCGCCCGCGGCCGGGCGGTACCGGGTGGTGAAGATCACGATCTCGCCCTGCTCCGCGGGGACGACCTCGCCGCGCGACTGCGCCCGGGGCCGCTGCTCGACCAGGAGGAACTCGCCGCCCGAGTAGTCCCGCCCCCGCCGGCTGAGAAAGCACGTGAGCTGGAGCGGGAAGACGACGTCGCCGTAGACGTCCTGGTGGAGGCAGTTGTAGCCGCCCGCCTCGTAGTGGAGGAGGAGCGGGGTGGGTTTGGTCTGCCCGTGGCGCGCGCAGAGGGCGAGGAGCTCCGGAAGCGTGGAGGGGTGGCGGTGGGCGGTGCCGAGCGCCACCTCCCAGCGGTTCGCGATCGCGGCCAGCGGCGGATACGCGTGGACGCGCAGCGCCTCGACCAGCGGGGGGAGGGGGGCGGCGAAGTACTTGTAGTCGCCGACGCCGAACCGGTACCGCGCCATGTCGATTCGGCTCCGGAAGGGCGACTCGTCCGCGTAGAGGTCGACCAGCGCGGCGCACTCGCCGGGCGTGAGCACGGGGGGCGTCTGCGCGTAGCCGAGCTCCCAAAGCCCCCGCTCGATCGCCGCCCAGTCGAGGATCGCGAGCCGCGCGGCGATCGTTACTGTATCGGGTGCCGCGGGGCCGGGGTCCATCGTGGGTGGCGTGTCATCGGTGCCGGGGCGTCATTTCACGAAGCCGAGGAGGCGAGGGAGGAGGAGCACCGTCTCCGGGACGAACGCGACGACGAGGAGGACGAGGACGATCGCGGCGAGGAACGGGAGGAGCGGCTTGACGAGCTTCTCCATCGGTAGGCCGCTGATCGCCATGCCGACGAAGAGACAGAGGCCGACCGGTGGGGTGACGTGGCCGACGGCGGAGGCGATGACGCAGACCATGCCGAAGTGGATCGGATGGATGCCGAGCGCCTGGGCGCCGGGCAGGAGCACGGGGACCGTGACGAGGATGATCTCCGAGGGCGTGAGGAAGGTCCCGAGGAACACATAGAGGACGATGACGAAGATCAGGAAGAGCCACCACGTCGGCGCGAAGGTCCCGATCGTCTCCGCGACCCTGAAGGGGAACTTCGAGTAGGTGAGCACCCAGCCGAACGCGCCGACGAGGCCGATGATGAGCCCGATCACCCCGGAGAGCCGCGCGGAGTCCGCGAAGATCTGGGGGAGGTCCCGCCACGAGAGCTCTCGGTAGAAGATCGGCGGCACGGCGAGTGCGTAAACGACCGCGACCGCCGCCGCCTCGGTCGGCGTGAACCAGCCGAGCAGGATCCCGCCCATGATGATCACGGGGATCATCAGGCCGGGGAGCGCGTTCCGGAGCGCGATCGAGAAGGTCCTGAGCGTCGGGCGCGGCTCGCGCGGGTAGTTCCGCCGCCGGGCGATGACGAAGGTCGGCACGGCCATGCCGAGCGCCTGGGCGCCGGGCAGGAGCACGGGGACCGTGACGAGGATGATCTCCGA
>JACQWC010000208.1 GCA_016209635.1 Candidatus Rokuibacteriota bacterium
CGATGAGCGCCTTCTCGAGCTTCTGCCGCTCCCGCTCGAGCTCGAGCGCTTCTTTCTTGGGCAGGCGCTCGTACTCGCCCGTCTCCTTCATCTCCTCGAGCTTCTTCAATCGCCCGATCGATTTCCGGATGGTCGCGAAGTTCGTCAGCGTCCCGCCCAGCCACCGCTGGTTCACGTAGTACATCCCGCAGCGGGACGCCTCCTCGAACACGGTCTCCTGCGCCTGCTTCTTCGTTCCGACGAAGAGCATCGTCCCGCCGCCCGCTGCGAGGTCCCGCACGAAGGCGTACGCCTCGCGGAACTTCTTCAGCGTCTTCTGGAGATCGATGATGTAGATCCCGTTCCGTTCGCCGAAGATGTACTTCTGCATCTTCGGGTTCCATCGCTTGGTCTGGTGGCCGAAGTGCACTCCGGCCTCGAGCAGCTCCTTCATCGTCAGCGCCGCCATGAATCCTCCTTCGGTTCGCCTCCGCTGTGCTCCGGAGCGTTCCCGCTCCGCACCGAGGACGTGCACAGCGTGTGTGATGGGTTGCTACGTCGTGTACTTCGCGTTGATCCGCACGTACTCCTCGGAGAGGTCACACGTCCAGACGCGGTCCTCCCCGCGGCCCAGCCCGAGATCGATGGTCAGCGTGTACTCGCGCGCCGCCATGATCTCGCGGACCCGGTCCAGTCGCGCGCCCTCCCGGAGGGCGCCGCGCTCGACGATGACCTCGTCCCCGAACGCGATGGCCACCTTGTCCTGCTCGACCCGCGCCGCGGACTTCCCGAGCGCCATCATTATCCTGCCCCAGTTGGGGTCCTGCCCATTGATCGCCGTCTTGACCAGCGGCGAGTTCGCGACACTGCGCGCGGCCGTCAGGGCGTCCCGCCGCGTCGCTGCGCCACGCACGGCGATCGTCACGAGCTTGCTTGCCCCCTCCCCGTCGCCGACCAGCAGACGCGCGAGCCTTGCCATCAGCGCCTCGAGGCCGCCCACGAGCTGCCGCAGCCCCCGGGAGCCGCGCTCGAGTGGCGCGTTCTCCGCGACGCCGTTCGCGAGGACCGCCACCGTGTCGCTCGTCGACTGGTCGCCGTCGATGGTGATCCGGTTGAAGGAGCGCTCGACCTCGCGTCGCGTGACCGCGACGAGCGCGTCGTGACCCACCGCCGCGTCCGTCGCGACGAAGCAGAGCATCGTGGCCAGGCTCGGCTCGATCATGCCGACGCCCTTGGCGACGCCCCCGATGGTCACCGGTCGGCCGTTCACCTCGACCCTGAGGGCCGCCTCTTTCGGTCGGGTGTCGGTCGTGAGGATCGCCTCGGCGGCGGCCCGACCGCCCTGGGGGGAGAGCGACTTGACCAGCTTCGGCAGCGCGGCGCGGATCCGCTCCATGGGCAGCGGGACCCCGATCACCCCCGTCGCCGCGATGAGCACGTGCTTGGCGGGAATCCGCAGCAGCTCGCCGACCAGCCGGGTGATCTCGCGCGCGTCGCGGACGCCCTGCTCCCCGGTGCAGACGTTGGCGCACCCGCTCGACGCCAGGACGGCCTGCACGACGCCCCCGCGCGCGTGGTCCATGGAGATCAGCACGGGCGCGCCCTTGACCTGATTGGACGTGAAGACCGCGGCGGCGCGCGCCGGGGTGGAGGAGTAGATCAGCGCGAGGTCCTTCTTCCCGCTCGGCTTGATGCCCGCCGCCACGCCGCCCGCGAGGATCCCGGGCACGGCCGTGACGCCGCCTTCAAGCCATTCGACCTCGGCCATCTAGGGGTACACCGGCGGCGCCTCGAGCCCCGTCCGTTCGTGCCATCCGAAGAGGATGTTGAGGTTCTGCACCCCGTTCGCCGCGCCGCCCTTCCCGAGGTTGTCGATCGCGGACACGCACACCGCGCGCTCGGTGCGTGGGTCGGCGACGACGGTCACGTCGCAGTAGTTGGAGCCGACCACGGCGCGGGTCGTCGGGCGCGCGCCCTCGGGGAGGACGCGCACGAAGGGCTCGCCCGCGTAGAACTCGCGATAGACGCCGGCCAGGTCGGCGGTCGACATCCGCGTCGCCAGCGGCACCGAAGCGGTCGTGAAGAGGCCCCGGTTCAACGGGACCAGGTGAGGAGTGAACGACACCCGCACCGACCCGCCCGCGAGCGCGCCCAGCTCCTGTTCGATCTCGGGAGTGTGGCGGTGCGACGCGAGCCCGTACGCCTGCACATTCTCGTTCGCCTCGGTGTAGAGGTACATCGGGTCCGCCTTGCGCCCCTGCGCCCCGGCCCCCGTCAAGCCGGACTTGCTGTCGATGACGATGCCGTCGAGACGCGCGAGCCCGCCGCGGATGAGCGGCGCCGTCGCGAGGATGGCGCCCGCGGGATAGCAGCCCGGGACGGCGACCAGCCCGGCGCCGGCGATGGCCTTCCGGTGCAGCTCGGGCAGGCCGTAGACCGCCTCCGCGAGCCCGGCGGGATCGATGTGCGCCGCCCCGTACCACGTGGCGTAGTCGCTCGCGTCCCGGAGGCGATAGTCGGCCGAGAGGTCGATCACCTTCCGGTGACGCTGGCGGAGGACGGGCACCGCCCGTTGCGACTCCATGTGCGGCAGGGCGAGGAACACGACGTCCGCGACGTCGGCCAGCCAGGCGGCGTCCAGCTCGTGGAAGCGGAGGTCGGTCAGAGATCGGAGATGCGGGTAGGCCCGGTCCAGCCGCTCGCCGGCGAGCCGCTCCGAGGTGACACCCGTCACCGTGACCTTCGAATGCGAGAGCAGGAGCCGCAGCAGCTCGGCCCCGATGTAGCCGCTCCCGCCGGCGACGGCAACGCGAACGGTCGTCATCCCCTCGCGTTACCGCTTCGAGTATTGGAACTTCTGGCGGGCGCCGGGCTGCCCGTACTTCTTGCGCTCGCGCATGCGCGGATCGCGCGTCAGGAGCCCGGCCCGCTTGAGCGGGAGCCGGAGCTTGTCATCGAACCGGACGAGCGCGCGGGCGATGCCGTGCCGCACCGCGCCCGCCTGGCCCGAGGCGCCGCCGCCGCCGACGTTGATCAGGACGTCGAACTGCCCGTTCGTGTTCGTCACCTGCAGGGGCTGCGCGATGATCATCCGCAAAGTCTCGCGGGGGAAGTAGTCCTCGAACGTGCGGCGGTTCACCACGATCCGCCCCGAGCCGGGTCGGATCCAGACCCGCGCGACAGAGGTCTTCCGACGGCCCGTTCCATAGAACCTGTCGAGCACCGCCATCAGCGCACCTCCATCGGCTGGGGCTGCTGCGCCTGATGGGGGTGGTCGGCGCCGCGGTACACCTTGAGCTTCCTGGCCATCGCCCTCCCGAGCCGGTTCTTCGGGAGCATGCCCTGCACGGCCCACTCGATCACGCGCTCGGGGTGGGTTCGGAGCATCGTCTCGGCGCTCACGTCGCGGAGCCCGCCGATGTACCCGGTGTGCCAGCGGTACCGCTTGTCCCGGAGCTTCCGTCCCGTGAGGTGGATTTTCGCGGCGTTCACCACGACCACATGGTCACCGACGTCGAGGTGCGGGGCCCAGGTCACCTTGGTCTTGCCCCTGAGGATCGCTGCGACCCGGCTGGCCAGTCGCCCGAGCACCTGGCCGTCGGCGTCGACCACGAGCCATTTCCGTTCGACTTCACTCCCCCTCACCATCGGCGTCAGCATACCGTTCCTTTCGACTGTAAGTGGGCCTCAGGGCAGAAAAATTCGCAACGTCAGATGCTAACGGAAAACCGCGCGCGTGTCAACGAGTCGTGCGGACCGTTAGTGGATTCGTTCGAAATTCAGACTGACCGACGTCGTGCTAGCGGCGCCCGGCGCCGGGGTTCCCCGGCCACGGGCACAGGGCACGCACGGGGCAGACGCGACAGGCGGGCCTCCGGGCCGCGCAGGTCCGGCGGCCGTGCGTGGTGAGGAGGTGCGTCGTCTGGGTCCACTTGGCGCGGGGCAGGACGAGAACGAGCTGGTCGTGGATCTGGTCGGGGTTCGCGGACCGCGCGAGCCCGAGCCGCTGCGCGACGCGGAACACGTGGGTGTCGACGGCGATCGCCTGCTGGCCGAACGCGTTGCCGAGCACGACGTTGGCCGTCTTGAGACCGACGCCCGGTAGCGCCACGAGCTCCTCCCGCGTCCGCGGCACCTCGCCCCCGTGCTTCTCGACGAGGGCCCGCGCCATCCCGACGAGGGCGCGCGCCTTCGCCCGGTAGAACCCCGTCGAGCGGATCTCCCCCTCGAGGATCGCGAGGTCGGTCCCGGCGTACTCGGCCGCCTTCCGGTACTTCCTGAAGAGCGGGCGGGTGACGATGTTCACCCGTTCGTCCGTGCACTGGGCGGCGAGGATCGTCGCCACGAGGAGCTCGAGCGGCGTCGTGAAGGTCAGGGCGATCTTCGCGGCGGGATACGCCCGCTCGAGGATCCGGAGGATCTTCCGGGCGCGTGCCTGTCTGGCGGCCAGCGACTCCGGCACGGAGACGCCGCCTCAGCCGCGCGCCGCCAGGAAGCGGCCCAGCCGGTCGAGACCCTCCTGGATGCGCTCGACCGACGACGCGTAGGAGAATCGGAGGTACCCTTCGGCGTTCGCGCCGAAGCCGGCGCCCGGCGTCACCGCGACGTGACTCTGCTCCAGGATGTCGAACGCGAAGCGCGTGGAGTCGTGCGTGTACCGGCGTGCGTTCGCGAGGACATAGAAGGCGCCCGTCGGCTCGAAGCCGACGCCAAGGCCGATGCGCCGGAGACCCGCGATCATCGCGAGCCGCCGCTCGTTGAAGACCGTTCGGAAGCGGCGAGACTCCTCCCCCGCCTCCCGCAGCGCGGCCACCCCCGCCCACTGCACGAACTCGTTGGTGGAGATGAAGAAGTTCCCGAAGAGGCGCTGGAGGATGCGGATGTGCTCGCGCGGTCCGATCACGTAGCCCAGTCGCCATCCCGTCATGGCGAAGGCTTTCGAGAATCCGTTCAGCACGAAGGCCCGGTCGGTGAATTCCAGGATGGAGCGGTCCCGGCCCTCGTAGCTGAGCCCGTGGTAGATCTCGTCCGAGATCACGAGGGGGCCCACCTCGGCGATGGCTGCCATCCGCTCGGCGGAGAGCACGGTCCCCGTCGGGTTCGCGGGCGAATTGATCAGGATCGCCCGCGTGCGTGGGGTGAGCCTGGCCCGGATCGCCTCCGGGCGGTACTGGAACGCGTCCTCTTCACGCACGTCCACGTACGCGGGCACGCCGTCCGCGTACCGGATGAAGTTGGGGTAGCACGCGTAGTACGGGTTAGAGAGCACGACCTCGTCGCCCGGCTCCAGCAGGTGGCCGAAGAGGAGCAGCATCGCCGGCGAGGTCCCCGGCGTGACGAGAATCTGATCGGGGGACACCTGGACACCGTACGTCCGCGCATAGTGCTCGGCGATCGCCTCGCGGAGCGGCAGGATGCCCAGGCTCGACGTGTACCGCGTCCGACCGTCCTTGATCGCTTTCTCGACCGCCTCGCGGACCACCATGGGGGCCTCGAAGTCGGGCTCGCCGAACTCGAGATGGACGACGTCGATGCCCTCGCGCTCGAGGGCCTGGGCCCGCTCACCCACCTCGACCGCGAGGAACGGCTCGATCCCGGCGACGCGACGGGCGAGCTTCACGCGGACCTCCTGAGACGCCTCCGCGCCACCATGATCTCCCAGAGCATGCGGGGCCCGTCCTTGAGAACGCCGACCTTGCTCGCCGGCTGCTCCACCCAGTTCACCGGCACCTCGACGATGCGATAGCCCGCCCGCTGGGCGAGCAACAGGAGCTCGACGTCGAAGCCGAACCCGTCGGTCCGGAGGCGCCCGAACAGATCCTCTGCGGCGCGGGCCGAGAACGCCTTGAACCCGCACTGCGAGTCCGTCACGCCGCGCAGGCCGAGACCCACCACGAAGCAGTTGAACACGCGGCCGGCGGCCACCCGGTGCCATCGCGCCCTCACCGTGACCGCGGGGTCGCGACGGGCGCGAGAGCCGATCACCACCTCGGCTCCGGCGGTGAGCGCCGGCTCGAGCCGCGTGAGCTCGGCGATCGGTGTCGCCCCGTCCGCGTCGGCGAACAGCCGGTACTCGCCCGTCGCGGTCAGCATGCCGCGGCGGACTGCGGCGCCCTTGCCGCTGTTGGTCTCTCGCCGGAGCCCGCGCACAGGCGGGTGCGCGCGGGCGACCGCCTCGACCACGGCCAGGGTCCCGTCCGTGCTCCCGTCGTCAACCACGAACACCTCCCAGGGTTCGCCCCGCGCCTCGAGGTACGCGACGACCTCGCCGAGGTACCGGGGCAGGCGGCGGGACTCGTTGTACGCGGGAATGACGACGGACCATCGCGGCCGGGTCACGGGACCCCGGAGAGGTCCAGTCGCCGGCGGCGGCGGGCGGTCCCGGTCTCGTACGCGGCGCGCGCGACGCCCTCGGCCACAGCGCCGACCACGCTCTTGTTGAAGACGCTGGGGATGATGTACTCCTCGCTCAGCTCGCTCCGGCTCACGCACGCGGCCAGCGCCCGCGCCGCGGCCAGCTTCATCTCGTCGTTGACGGTGCGCGCCCGGGAGTCGAGCAGCCCCCGGAAGAACCCCGGGAAGCAGAGCACATTGTTGATCTGGTTCGGATAGTCGGAGCGCCCGGTCGCCATGACTCGCGCATGCTTCCCCGCCTCCTCCGGCTGGATCTCCGGCACCGGATTGGCCATGGCGAAGACGATCGGATCGCGTGCCATGCGCTTGAGGTCGCGCACAGCGAGGATCCCGGGGACCGACAGTCCGATGAACACGTCGGCGCCGACGAGGGCGTCGCCGAGGCTCCCCCGCACGCCACGCGGGTTCGTCGTCGACGCGACCCCGCGCTTCATGAAGTCCATGCCCTCCGCCCGGCCGCGATGGATCGTGCCGTGCTCGTCGACACCGATGATGTCGCGGACGCCGGTCGACTGGAGGATCTTGATCGTCGCCGTCCCGGCCGCCCCCACCCCGGTCACCACGACCCTGAGGCGGCGCAGCTGCTTCCGCACGATCCGGAGGGCGTTCAGCAGCGCGCCGAGCACGACGACGGAGGTCCCGTGCTGGTCGTCGTGGAACACCGGGATGTCGAGGTCCCTCCGCAGCCGCTCCTCGATCTCGAAGCACCGGGGCGCCGCGATGTCCTCCAGGTTGATCCCGCCGAACCCGGGCGCCAGGAGCTTCACGGTCTCGACGATCTTGTCGACGTCCTTCGTGCCGAGGCAGATGGGGAAGGCGTCGACGCCGCCGAACTCCTTGAAGAGCATGGCCTTGCCTTCCATCACCGGCAGGGCCGCCTCGGGCCCGATGTCGCCCAGGCCCAGGACCGCCGTCCCGTCGGTCACCACGGCCACCGTGTTCTGCTTCATGGTGAGCGAAAACGCGCGCTGCCGGTCGTCCTTGATCGCCAGGCATACCCGCGCGACCCCCGGCGTGTACACCATGGACAGGTCGTCCCGCGTGCGGATCGGGACCTTGTTGCGGATCTCGATCTTGCCACCGAGGTGCATGAGGAAGGTGCGGTCGGACACGTTGACGACGCGGACCCGCGAAAGCTGCTTCAGGCGACCCACGATCTGCTGGCCATGGACGCTGTCGCGCGCCTTGATGGTGATGTCGCGGAGGACCCGTTCCCGGCTCGACTCCACGAGGTCGACCGCGCCGATGTCGCCCCCGGCTTCGCCGATGGTCGACGCGACGCGCCCGAGCATGCCGGGCCGGTTCGCGATCTGGAGTCGGACCGTGAGGCTGTAGGAGGCGCTGGGCGCGATCGCCATCACGCGACCGCGGACAGGACGATGAGCGTGGGCATGCTCTCGCTTTACCTTCCCGCCGCGACCCCTGTCAACCGGTTCCGCCTCGGATCAGGTCGACCAGCAAGGTCCCGGCCCGGATCCTGATCGACGCCCTTAAACGAGGGGGCCCGGGCCTGAATAGGCCGGCCCAGGTTTTCGACTTAATTCACGGCGAGATTGAAACCAAGGGCCCCCTCCGGGGCATCTTAGAAAGAGAGAGCTGAGCGTGATCCGGGTGACACGATGACATTCAGAGATCCCAGCCGCGACATGGGGCCAGCGGCAGACGTGGTCCCTGGCACCCTCGTCCACGAGGAGCACGAGGCCCCCGCTCTTCTGGAGGAGCCCGAGGAGACTCGCCCGGCCCCTGTTGGGGCCCTGGCTCCGCTGCCCACAAAGGGCCAGGACCCTGTCCGGCTCTATCTGAAGGAGATCGGCAAGGTCTCGCTTCTAAGTGCCCGCCAGGAAGTCGAGATTGGTCGCAGGATCGAGGTTGGACAGATCGCCCTGCGCCGGGCCCTGGGTGGCATCCCGATGACGGTCCGGATGCTTCTCGAGGTCGGCGAAAGGCTGCGCCGGGGGGAAATTCCCGCTGACGACGTGATGGTCCTTCCGGAAGGCGGGGAACTCGAGGCCAAGGAGATCAAGCCCGTGCTCTTGGCGTTCGCACGGATTGGCCGGCTGGAGCGCAGGCTCAGGCAGCTCCAGCAGTCGCTCGGCGACCGGCGGCGGTCCGCGACGAGCCACGGCAAGGCCACGCGCTCGATCGCAGCCGGTCGGGCGGCGATCCAGACGGTCCTCGAGGAGATGCCGCTCCGGCCTGCGCTGATCGACGATCTCGTGGCGAAGGTGCGGCGCCACCGGGCGCGGATCGAGCAGGTCGCACTCGACGCCAGCCGTCGACGCTCGGCCGGCCTCCAGCGCGAGCTCCGGAGCCTCCAGCAGGAGGCCGGGCTGTCACGGCGGGAGCTCGGGGCGCTGCTTGCCGAGATCGAGCAGAGCGATCGCACCGTCCGGCAGGCCAAGCGCGAGTTGATGGAGGCGAACCTGCGCTTGGTCGTCTCGGTGGCCAAGCGCTACCTCGGCAGCGACCTCTCGCTTCTCGACCTGGTCCAGGAGGGGAACATCGGCCTCATGAAGGCGGTCGACCGGTTCCAGTACCGCCGGGGCTTCAAGTTCTCGACGTACGCGACGTGGTGGATCCGGCAGGCGATCACGCGTTCCATCGCCGATCGCGGACGGACGATCCGCATCCCGGTCCATGTGGTGGAGACGCTCCACCGGGTGTCCAGTACTA
>JACQWC010000209.1 GCA_016209635.1 Candidatus Rokuibacteriota bacterium
GCCACGCACATGGGGCTCGCGGAGGTCCCGGCGATCCGCATCGAGACGGCGACGTCGTCGGGCGCCGCCGGTTTCTACGCCGGCTTCGCGCAGGTGGCGGCCGGAATCCACCGCACCGTCCTCGTCGTCGGCGGCGAGAAGATGACCCACCTGCCGACGCCCCGGGTCTCCGAACTGATCGGTCGCTCGATCGATCCCTTCGAGCGGTCGTACGGGGCGACGATGCCGGCGCTCGCCGGGCTCGTCACGCGCGCGCTGGTCGCGCGTCACGGCGTCGGCTTCCGCGAGATCGCGCAGGTCAGCGTGAAGAACCACGCGAACGGCGTCCGGAACCCCTACGCGCACTTCCGGCACGCCGTCACGCTCGAGGCGGTCACTGAGAGCCGGATGGTCGCCGATCCGCTCCGGCTCCTCCACTGCTGCCCGATCTCGGACGGCGCGGCGGCGGTCGTTCTCGGCGCCGACCCGACGCGGGTGCGCGTCGCCGGGATCGGGCAGGGCACCGACACGCTCGCTCTCCGCCACCGTCACGACCTCACGACGTTCAAGGCGACCCGGGCCGCGGCGCGGGCCGCGTTCGCCATGGCCGGCTTCGGACCGGAGCGCGTCGACCTGGCCGAGGTGCACGACGCGTTCGCCCCCTTCGAGCTGCTCGCGCTCGAGGACCTCGGTCTGGTCCCGCCCGGCACGGCCGGGCGGGCGACGCTCGACGGCGAGACGGCGCTCGATGGGCGGCTGCCGATCAATTCCTCCGGCGGTCTCAAGGCGCGGGGCCACCCGCTGGCGGCGACGGGGCTCGCGCAGATCGTCGAGTGCGTGTGGCAGCTCCGCGGCGAGGCGGAGGGCCGACAAATCGACGGGCGGGTCGCCCTCGCCCATTCGATCGGGGGCCTGGCGACGAACAACTGGGTAACGCTCCTCGTGGCCGCGTGATCGAGACGATTCCGGCCTCGCGCTGTCCGCGGTGCGAAGCGCTCGTGGTCCCGCCGGCCGCCTACTGCCCGCGGCATCCGGTCGCGATGGTTCCGACATCGGTCGCCGGCGTGGGCGACGTCGTCTCCTTCACGACCCTCCACTCGCCCCCGGAAGGCTTTCGCTCGCCGCTTCACATCGCCCTCGTCGAGCTGGACGGCGGCGCGCGTCTCGTGTGCCACGGCGCCGAGACCCGTGGGCTCCGGATCGGGTCGAGCGTGGCGATCGAGGCGGTCGACAACGTGTACTATTTCTCGCACCTCGGCATGCTGGACCGGGCCCGGCTGTTCTGGCGCCGCGCGGGCCGCGCCGGCGACCGGGTGAACGCGATCGCCCGGAGCCTTGCCAAGCGGGTGTGGAGGGGGAGGTAGCGTGCCCCGGAAGCCGCTCGAGGGTGTCCGCGTTCTCGATCTGACCCGCGTGCTGGCCGGACCGTTCTCCGCGATGATGCTCGGCGACATGGGCGCCGAGGTGATCAAGCTCGAGGAACCGGGCAAGGGCGACGACACGCGGAGCTGGCCGCCGTTCGCCGGCGGCGAGGCGACCTACTTCATGTCGGTGAACCGTAACAAGCGGAGCCTCACCCTGAATCTCAAGGCGCCCGAGGGGCAGGCGATCCTCCGGAAGCTCGTCCGGAAGAGCGACGTCCTCATCGAGAACTTCCGGCCCGGAACGATGGACCGGCTCGGCTTCGGGTACCGGGCGCTCGCCCGGCTCTGCCCGCGGCTCGTGTACTGCTCGATCTCCGGTTTCGGCGAGGCGGGGCCCGAGGCCCAGCGCGCGGGATACGACCTCATCGTCCAGGCGGAGTCGGGGATCATGGATCTCACCGGGTTTGCCGACGGGCCGCCGGTCAAGGTCGGCAACTCGATCGCCGACCTCGTCGCGGGCATGATGGCCGCGCACGGCATCGTCCTGGCACTCCTCGCCCGGAGCCGGACCCGCCGCGGGCAGAAGGTCGAGATCGGCATGCTCGACGTGATGGCGGCGCTGCTCACCTACCAGGCGGGCAGCTACTTCGGCACGGGCGGGCGGCCGACCCGACGCGGCAACGCGCACCCGTCGATCGTGCCGTACGAGGTCTTCCGCACCGCCGACGCCTATCTGGTACTCGGCGTCGCCAACACCTCGCTCTGGCAGCGGTGTTGCGCCGCGCTCGAGCGGCCCGAGCTGGCGAAGGATCCCCGGTACGACACCGAGGCGAAGCGCGTCCAGCACCGGGACACGCTGGTTCCCCTGCTCAACGAGATCCTCGCCGCGCGCAGCGCCGACGAGTGGCTGAAGCGCCTGGAGGCGGCGGGAGTGCCGGCCGGCCGCATCCGGAGCGTGGCGGAGGTCTGCGAGAGCGCGCACCTCCGGGCCCGGGGCATGATCGTCACGCTGCCGCATCCGACGGCGGGGACCGTGACCGTCATGGGCGTTCCCGTGCGCCTTCACGGGACGCCGGGAGCCGTCACCGCTCCGCCCCCGCTGCTCGGCCAGCACACCGACCGGATCCTCCGGAGCCTCCTCGGTATCAGCAAGGTCGAGATCGCTCGCCTCCGCCGCGACGGCGTGATCTGAGGCGCTCCCTACGCACGAGCTCTCCGCGTCTTGTGCCCACCGGGCGCGGGTGCTACATTTCTTGACGTCCTCGACCTCCTCGGGCACCGGGCCCGGCGACATTCGCTTCTCTCGTTGCAGCAGGGACGCGTGCGAGAGCGGAGGGGAGAGCGAGCGATGGCGTCCTCCCGTCGGGCCCTGAGTATTGGTGTCCTTGCCGTCTTCCTGGCGAGCCCCACGCCGCCCGTCGCCCCGGTCGGGATCCGGAGCGCCGCCGCGATGCCGGCGGCCGCCACGAAGGCTCCGCGGCCCGGCCCCCCGCCGTCGCCCCGCACGCTCGCGACCCTCCCCCTCCACTTCGAGGCGAACCACGGCCAGACCGACGGGGGCGTCCGCTTCCTCGCCCGCGCCCCCGGCTACACCCTCTTCCTCACCCCCACCGAGGCCGTCACCGCCCCGCCGCGCGGCGGAGAGCGACCGGCCCGCGACTGGCGCCCCCGCGGCCTCGACCGAACCCGCGACGCCCGGCTCGGGGTCACCCGGCTCTCCACCGCCGAGGCCGTGCGGGATGCGAGACCCCCTGGGCCGGCCGTCGTCAGGATGAAGCTCCTCGGCGCCAACCCCGATCCCCTGGTGACCGGCGTGGACCAGCTCCCCGGCCGCATCAACTACTTCCTCGGCAACGATCCCGCCCGCTGGCGGACGAACATCCCCACCTACGCGCGGGTCCGCTACGGCGATGTCTACCCCGGCGTCGACCTCGTCTACGACGGCTCTCGGCGCCGGATGGAGTTCGACTTCGTCCTCGCTCCCGGCGCCGACCCCGGCCTGATCCGCCTGGCCTTCGAGGGCGCCGGGAGCGTCGCCCTCGACGAGCGGGGCGATTTGCTCCTCAAGACGGCGGCGGGAGAGCTGCGCCTCCAGAAGCCCCATCTCTACCAGGAGAGCGGCGGCAGGCGCGTCGCGGTGGACGGGAGCTTCGCGCTCGTCGCGGCGCCCTGCAAAGGTCGGCCCTGCCCAGCGGCCCCCGTCCAGGTGGCGGTCCAGGTCGCCGCCTATGACACGGGCAAGCCCCTCGTCATCGATCCCGTCCTCTCCTACTCCACCTACCTGGGCGGGAGCGCCGGCGACGAGGGCTTCGGCATCGCCGTGGACGCCAGCGGCAACGCCTACGTGGCCGGACAGACCTCCTCGACGAACTTCCCCACGGCGAGCGCCCTGCAGCCAGTCCTCGGCGGCTTCAGCGACGCCTTCGTGACGAAGCTCGACCCGAGCGGCGCCACTCTCGTCTACTCCACTTACCTGGGGGGGAGCGCTGTCGAGCTGAACGGCGGCACCGCCGGCATCGCCGTGGACGCCAGCGGCAACGCCTACGTGACCGGAGACACGTCTTCGACGGACTTCCCCACGGCCAGCGCCCTTCAGCCGGCCTCCGGGGGCTCCACCGACGCCTTCGTGACGAAGCTGAATCCCACCGGCGCCGCCCTCGTCTACTCCACCTACCTGGGAGGGAGCAGCAACGACCGGGGCCTCGGCATCGCCGTGGACGCGAGTGGCAACGCCCACGTGACCGGGATTACCCTCTCGACGGACTTCCCCACGGCCAGCGCCCTCCAGCCGGCCTTCGGCGGTATCATCGACGCCTTCGTGACGAAGCTCGATCCGACAGGCGCCACCCTGGTCTACTCCACCTACCTGGGGGGGAGCAACAACGACCAGGGCCACAGCATCGCCGTGGACGCCAGCGGCAACGCCTACGTGACGGGCTTCACCCTGTCGACGGACTTCCCCACGGTGAGCGCCCTGCAGCCAGCGTTCGGTGGTCTCGACGACGCCTTCATCGCGAGGATCGGGGCTGCCGTCCCCACGCCCCCGGCCGCGCCGACCAACCTCACCGCGACGGTCGCCTCACCGACCGAGGTCGCGCTCGCCTGGATCGACGCGAGCACGGACGAGACCGGCTTCGAGATCGAGCGCGACAGCCAGGGCGGCGGCTTCGCTCTCCTCACCTTCGTCGGCCCGGACGTCCAGTCCTTCCAGGACACCACGGTCAGCGTGACCCGCACCTACTCCTATCGCGTCCGCGCGGTGGGCGTCGCCGGGGCCTCCGACTTCTCGAACATCGCGACGGTCACCGTCCCGGCCGGCAAGCTCGTCGTCCTGCCCCCGCGCCTCACTTTCACCGGCGTGGCCGTCGGCACCTCGGCCACGCGGACGGTCACTGTCCGGAACGCCGGGCAGGGGACGCTGAGCGGCACCGTCGGGAGTCTCGCCGGCGTCTTCAGCGTGCTGGCGGGGAGCGGCAGCTTCACGCTCACGTCGGGCCAGACCCTGACGGTCACGGTCGAGTTCACGCCGGCCCAGCGGGGCACCGCCCGGGCCTCGCTCACCATCACGAGCGACGACCCGACCCGGCCGTCGACGCGGGTCCAGGTAACAGGGATCGTCCGCTAAGCCACACCGGCCGCGGCGGCGCACCCCCGGATCTTTCGCCAGGTCTCGTCCTCGGTGACCGGACCGCGCGTCACAGCGCCCGCCCCTCTTCCAGCGCGAGGCTGACGATGCCTCGCTCGCGGCGCTTGCGCGCGAACTCGGCGGGCGTGTAGCAGAGCAGGTCGGCACCGAAGGGCAGATCGAGGTCCGCGAGGAGCCGGGAGGCGCGCTCGACGAATGGCACGCCCTCGAAGCGTTCGGCGACGACGAGCAGATCCAGGTCGCTCTCGGCGAGGGCGTCGCCGCGCGCCCGGGACCCGAAGACCACGACGAGCTCGGGACGGTAGCGCCGCCTGAGGCGTGGCAGGTAGCGGGCGACGAACCGCCTCACGAGCGGATCAGCGATTCGACCCATCGAGCCACCTCCTCGGCCGCCTTCACCTTGGCGCGGGCCGTCGCCTCGTCGTACAGCTCGTACGGCACGCCGTTCGCGGCGTCCGGATAGCGCGCCACGGTGTAGTCGGGGTTCAGGTAGACGAGGTGCGCCAGGATCCGCTTCGGCGCCCTGAGCCCCTGACCGAGCTCCCGCAGATAGTGCGTGGCCGGCGGGCGCGCGCGCCTCTTCTGGACCCAGGCCCCCTTCAGGTACTTCTCGACCCCCTGGTGGGAGAGGAACGCCGCTACCTCGTACGCGCGGATGCCGATGTTCTTCCGGGCGTTCTCGACGTCCCGCCGGGCCTGGAGGATCAGTCGCTCGACGTCCTTGCGCACGCTACGATTCTACGCCACGCGCCCGGCCTCCCCGAGGACGAGTCGCTCGCCCGGCTCAGCCCCTTGCCCCCGGCCGGGTGCTGGTGCTACATATGCTGCCGTCCTCGACCTGCTCGGGCCCGGGCCCGGCGACGTTCGACTTTCCCGTGGTGCGTGGGCGCCGCGGGAACGGAGAGGCGATGCCGTCCCCCCGTCGAGTCCTGACGACCGGTGTCCTCGCCGTCGTCCTGGCGAGCCAAGCCCCGGCGCCGTCCGTCGCCCCGGTCGGGATCCGTCCCGCCGCCGCGACGCCCACGGCCGCCACGAAGGCTCCGCGGCCGGGCCCTCCGCTGGCGCTCCGCGCGCTCGCCGCCCTCCCGCTCCACTTCGAGGCGAACCACGGCCAGACCGACGGGAGCGTCCACTTCCTCGCCCGCGCCCGCGGCTACACCCTCTTCCTGACCCCCACCGAGGCCGTCATCGTCACCGCCCCGCCGCGTGGCGGAGAGCGCACAGCCCGCGACCGCCGTCGCGGCCCCGGCCGAATCCCCGACTCGCAGCTTCCCGCTGACCGGCTCTCGACAGCCGAGGCCGTGCGCGATGCCCGGGCCCCTGGCCGTGCCGTCGTCAGGATGAAGCTCGTCGGCGCCAACCCCGACCCGCTCGTCAGCGGCGTGGACCAGCTCCCCGGCCGCGTCAACTACTTCCTCGGCAACGACCCCGCCCGCTGGCGGACGAACATCCCCACCTACGCCCGCGTCCGCTACCGCGACGTCTATCCCGGCATCGACCTCGTCTACGACGGCAAGCGGCGCCGGATGGAGTTCGACTTCGTCGTCGCCCCCGGTGCCGACCCCGGCCGGATCAGGCTGGCCTTCGAGGGCGCCGGCAGCGTCGCCCTCGACGCACGGGGCGACCTGCTGCTCCGCCTGGCCACGGGAGATCTGCGCCTCCTGAAGCCGCAGGTCTACCAGGAGGTCGCGGCGAAGCGTGTGGCAGTGGACGGCCGGTTCACGCTCGTCGCGGCGCCGTGCCAAGGCCGGGGCTGCCCGCCGGCCCGCGTCCAGGTGGCGGTCCAGGTCGCCGCCTATGACACGGGCAAGCCCCTCGTCATCGACCCCGTCCTCGCCTTCTCGACCTTCCTCGGCGGCAGCGGAGATGAAGGCGGGCAGTTTACGTCTCTCGGCGACGGTGTCGCCGTCGACGCGTCGGGCAGCGTGTACATGACCGGGGAAACCATTTCCGTCGACTTTCCGACGGCGAGCCCGGTCCAGGGAGCGTGCGCGAGCTGCGCCACCGTCTTCGCGCCGGATGCCTTCGTGGCGAAGCTCGACTCGACGGGCTCGACCCTCACCTACGCGACCTACCTCGGCGGCGGCGCGGCCGACGTCGGGCGGGGGATCGACGTGGACGCCTCGGGAGACGCCTACGTCACCGGCCTGACGCAATCGCTCGACTTCCCCACGCTGAACCCCCTTCAGACGGCACCCTGCGGCGGCTCGGACGTCTTCGTCGTCAAGCTCGACGCGACCGGCGGGCTCGTGTACTCGACCTGCCTCGGCGGAGGGGACGGTCGCGGGATCGCCGTCGACACCTCCGGCAACGCCCACGTCGCGCACGTCACTGCGGGGTCCTGCTTCGTCTCGAAGCTCGACGCGGCGGGCTCGGCCCTCGTCTACTCCACGGGCCTCGGCAGCATCAGCGAGTGCGTCGGCGTCGCGGTGGACACCTCGGGGAACGCCTACGTCACCGGCTCCGTCTCTCCCGACCCCTTCTTCCTCACGGTGGACTTCCCGGTGCTGAACGCCTTCGACTCGACGCCCAACGGGGGCATCGACGCGTTCGTCACGAAGCTCGACGCCAGTGGCGCCCTGGTCTACTCGACCTTCCTCGGCGGCAGCGGAGATGACTTGGGGTTCGGGATCACCGTCGACGCCGGGGGGAACGCCTACGTGACTGGACTCACCTTCTCGACGGACTTCCCCACGGCCAGCCCCTTCCAGGGCACCTGCGCGAGCTGCGCCTCGTTCGGCACCGACGCCTTCGTCACGAAGCTCGACCCGAGCGGCTCGGTCCTGCTCTACTCGACCTACCTCGGCGGCAGCGGGAGCGAGAGCTTCAGCGGACGAGTGGGGATCGCCGTCGACACCTCCGGCAACGTCTCGGTCGCGGGCGACACCGAATCGCTCGACTTCCCCACGCTGAACGCCCTTCAGGCGGTCCACGGCGGCGGCTCCCTCGACGCCTTCGTCGCCAAGCTCGCCGCGACCGGTGGGCTGGTCTACTCGACCTTCCTCGGCGGGAGCGGCTCCGACACGCCCACCGGGATCGCCGTGGACGGCACCGGCAACGCCTACGTGGGCGGCATTACCTGCTCCAGCGACTTCCCGACGACCCCCGGCGCCTTCCAGACCGCCCCCGGCGGCGGCGGCCAGTGTGACGCCTTCGTGGCGAAGATCACCGAGGCCCCGGCCGTGAGCGCCGACCTCTCCGTGACCCTCGCCGACTCGCCCGACCCCGTTACCGTCGGCGACCTCCTGACCTACACCGCCACCCTCACCAACCTCGGCCCCGACGACGCCACCAGCGTCACCCTCTCCGACGTCCTCCCCTCGGCCGTCACCTTCTTCTCCGTCACGGCCTCCCAGGGGAGCTGCAGCGCCGACGGCACCATCTCCTGCTCCCTCGGCACCCTCGCCGCCAGCGCTACTGCCACCGTCACCCTCGTCGTCAGGCCCACGACCGACGGCGCCATCAGCAACGCCGTCTCGGTCGCCGCCGCCGAGACCGACCCCACCAGCGCCAACAACACCGCGGCCACGACGACCACCGCCGTCCAGCCCTCGCCCCCCGCCGCTCCGACCGGCCTCACCGCCACCCAGGCCTCCCCGAGCCAGGTGAACCTCGCCTGGAGCCACACGGGCAGCGACGAGACCGGCTTCGAGATCCAGCGCGACACCGACCAGAGCGGAATCTTCGCCGTCGTCGGTACGGTCGGGGCCGACGTCCTCGCTTTCCAGGACACGGGCGTGCAGCTCAACCGCACTTACACCTACCAGGTCAAGGCGCTCGGCGCCGCCGGCGGCTCGGCTTTCTCCCCGACCGCCACGGTGACCGTGCGCGCGGGCAAGCTCCTCGTCCTGCCCCCGCGCCTCACTTTCACCGGCGTGGCCGTCGGCACCTCGGCCACGCGGACGGTCACTGTCCAGAACGCCGGGCAGGGGACGCTGAGCGGCACCGTCGGGAGTCTCGCCGGCGTCTTCAGCGTGCTGGCGGGGAGCGGCAGCTTCACGCTCACGCCGGGCCAGACCCTGACGGTCACGGTCGAGTTCACGCCGGCCCAGCGGGGCACCGCCCGGGCCTCGCTCACCGTCACGAGCGACGACCCCGCGCGTTCGACCGTGCGGGTCCAGGTCACCGGCATCGTCCGGTAACATTCATCATCTGGCGTGAGCGACACCCTCCTGGAACTGCCGCCAGGTCTGGGCCTCGGCGCCCGGACCGCGCGTCACAGCCCCAGGTAGCGGGCGACCAACCGCCTCACGAGCGGATCAGCAGTTGCGGTAGAGTATGGCTGATCCTGGCCACGTTCCTAGGCATGTTCCCGAAACTAGGGGAGACGACATGGAAGTGAGTCTCGCGTTGCTCGCCGACTACGCCAACGTTACCCGCGACGGCAAGCTAAATATCATGGGCGTCTTCGACACGATCTTCGCCGA
>JACQWC010000206.1 GCA_016209635.1 Candidatus Rokuibacteriota bacterium
ACCACCAAGCCAGGTCTTGAGGTTGCCAAACACCCGGTGGATGTGCGGCAGGAGCTTCGCCGCGCGCTCGGGCGTGCCCTGGGTGCGGGGGCGATGCCGGTAGCCCATGTCCGACAGCGGCGCGTAGGCCCCCCAGCCATCCGTCAGGATGAGGGTGGCGGGCGCGACGGCGCGCTTCACGAAGCCCGTCAGCGCGCGAGCCGAGGCATCCGGGACGACCTGCAGGCGCACCCGGCCGGCGGCCGGCCCGCGCACTTCGACCGCGCCCACGATCAACGCCTTCTCCAAGAGTTGGCGGCCCCCCTTCAGGCCGACCTCGTGACCGCCCAGGTAGGTTTCGTCGACCTCAACCTTGTCCTTCAACGCTTCCCGGTCGGGGTTCACCATCGCCCGTCTCAGCTTGTGCAGCAGGGCCCACGCCGTCTCGTAGCTGATGCCGAGCTGCCGTTGCAGCTGGACCGCCGACAGCCCCGGCGTGTGCGTCGTCACCAAGTAGGCGGTCCAGAACCACACCGTCAGCGGCAGCCGCGTCCGGTGCAAGGCCGTGCCCGCGGTCACCGAGGTCTGCTGACCACAGGTCTTGCACTGCCACAGTCCGCGGCGCGCCAGCTCGAACGCCGCCGGCTGCCGACATCCCGCACAGCGAAAGCCGTCGGGCCACCGGCAGGCGGTCAGGTACTGCCGACAGGCCTCGTCGTCCCGGACCCGCGCTTGGAACTCCTTCAAGGACTTGGGGAAGTCGGGCCGGCCCACGCCGCTACGCTACCCATGGGGCGTTCGGAGTCAACCCGATAGGCAGAAATCTGAAAATGGCGTCGGACGGAAGTCTGTAGCCGTTGGTTACATCCGGGCTCCTCAGTCGAGAGTGACGAAGATGCAGTGGCGCAACGTTCCGTCGAGCGCCTTGGAGCGGTGCCCCTTGCCCCACGTGTCCTCGACGAGGATCACCTCGCCCGCGCCGATGCGGCGTGTCTCGCCGTCGCTCGCGGTGAGCTGAACGCCGGCGTCGAGGTTGATGATGTACTGCCGCCGCGGGGCCGGGTGCCAGTCGAGGTCGTACTCGGGCGGCACCTCGCGGAAGATGATTCCCGTGGCGGGGAGGCGCGCCGACAGGCGGCCGGCCCGGGTCGATTCCGTCAGTTCGACCTCGACGTCCTCGAAGTGCGTTTCGCCGCGCTGGTCGACGTAGAGCCGGTGGATCTTCATGGGACTCCTTCTCGCGGCATCCGCCACGATGGTGCCGATCATAGTGAGGCGGGGGCGTCGTGGCAAGCGACCACAGGCAAGCAACCACCGCTTGACCGTGTCGGCGGCGACGGCTACGCTCGCCGCGCCCGGGTGGCGTTCGAGCCGACCGGGACGACGGCGCCGGAGCGGGGAGACGACAATGGTCAAGGCGGTCTCGTTCTTCAAGCGGAGATCCGGGATGTCGGTCGAGGCCTTCCAGGCGTACTGGCGCACGGCCCACCCCGAGGTCGTGGTCAGGCTGCCGGGCGTCCGTCGATACGTGCAGTCGCACACCCTGCGCGCGGGGTATCGGAAGGGAGAGCCGATCTACGACGGGATCGCCGAGGTCTGGTTCGACGATACGGGCGCGATGCGCGCGCTGGCCGGGACGCCGGAGTATGCGGCGGTTCAGGCCGATGAGGCGAAGTTCATCGAGCGCTCGACGATGGGCCTGATCATCACCGAGGAGCATGTCGTCAAGGACGGGCCGATGCCGGCCGATGGCGTGAAGAATGTCGAGTTCGTCACGCACACGCCGGGAATGCCGATCGACGGGTTCCAGCGGTACTGGCGCGAGGTTCATGGTCCCCTGGCCGCCCTGATCCCGGTGATCCACCGCTACGTGCAGAGCCATACGCGACGGGCGGCCTACGAGAGCGGTCGAGCCCCGCGCTATGACGGCGTGGCGTCGACGTGGTTCGACGACACGCAGGCGATGCGCGCGTCGGCCTCCAGCGTGGAGTACGCCCGTGTCAGGGCCGACGAACCGAACTTCATCGCGCCGAACCCGCCGTTCATCATCACGAAAGAGCACGTGATCGTCGCGTAGAGGGCATGCGATGATGACCCTGCATGAAAATGGAGCGCACCACGTGCGCCTGGTTCCAAGAAGAGGGGCGCTGCCGCCATGCCTGAAGACTATGCTGTTGCGGCGACCCGCCACTTCCGGGATGGTGCCTTGCTTGAGGGAAGCCGCCGCGTCGCGAATGCTGATCAGCTCTTCGGCTTCGCTGCCGAGTGCGCGATCAAGAGCGCGCTGGTGGAGTTCCCGGGATTCCTGGCCGGTGGCACGCTCGCACCGGCGTATCACAAGCACATCGATCAGCTCTGGGCCTTCGTTCCCTTGCAGGGCATCCAAAGGCGTTATCGGGGGCTCGTGGTTGTGCTGAAGGGATTGCCGCAGCCCTTTGCCGACTGGTCCACGGACCAGCGCTACGGGCCTGACAGCGTGGTTACCGACGAAGCCATCGGGCGTCACCGCCAGGCGGCTGCGCGGATCCTCGGCAGCGTCGGGCTGAGGGGCACACGCGGGGAGGGATGACGATGGTTCGCTTTGACGAGGCACTCGACGTCGCTCTCGAGGCGATACGCGCCCAGCTAGGGAGCCGGACCCCCAGGATTACCC
>JACQWC010000207.1 GCA_016209635.1 Candidatus Rokuibacteriota bacterium
CGCTCAGCGCCGTGCCGCTGCGCGAGCTGGGCCATGCCTCGGGCCTCTTCAACTTCATCCGCACCGCCGGCGGAAGCCTCGGCATCGCCACGGTGGCGACGCTGCTGGCGCGCGGCTCGCAGGCGCACCAGGCGCGGCTGGTGGACCACGTCAGCCTGTACGAGCCGGACGTGTGGGACCGCTACCAGACCCTGGTCGGTATGTTCGCCGCGCGGGGTGCCGACCTGGTCACCGCCGAGCGGCAGGCGTGGGCGTACCTGTACGAGATGGTCCAGCGCCAGGCACTATTCCTGTCGTTCATCGACGACTTCTGGCTCCTTGCGTGGATCTTCGTCGCCGTCATCCCGTTCGTCCTGTTCCTGGGACGCTGGCCGCGGATGGCCGAGACGCCGCGCGACGTCGATCGGCGCGCGGCGGTCGTCGAGGGCTGAGCCCCTCGGCCTGACTGATCCGTCGTGGCGAGGTGGCTTGACAGGCCTGCCGGCGCGGACGGGCGTCCAGCGCCGGACGGGGAGAGGGTGGCCATGAATTTCGGTACGTTCCTGCTGATGCAGTCGCCGTCCGCCCGGTCCTCGCAGGAGATCTATGCGCGCGGGGTCGAGGTCGCCCAGGCCGCGGAGGACCTCGGGTTCCGCAACGTCTGGCTCGCCGAGCATCACTTCTCGACCTACGGGTATCTCTCGCGCCCGGCCCAGCTCGCGACGTACATCGCGGCGAAGACCACCCGGCTCCGGGTGGGCACGGCCGTCATCGTGGTTCCGCTGCACCACCCCCTGGTGATCGCCGAGGAGATCGCGACGCTCGACCTCCTGAGCGGCGGGCGCCTCGACGTCGGGCTCGGCCGCGGCTACCAGCACTACGAGTTCGAGCGGTTCGGCCTCGACCTCGAGAGCGGGCGCGCGCGCTGGGAGGAGTCGGTCGACGTGATCCTCAGATCGTTCGGCAGCCAACCCTTCAGCTACGAGGGGAAGTTTTTCAAGATCCCGGAGACGTCGGTGTTCCCTCGGCCAGTTCAGGAACCGCACCCGCCCATCTGGATCACGGCGCAGAGCCCGGAATCGGTGGAGGGAGCCGTGCGCCGCGGGTTCAACGTGCTCACGGGTGGGTTCGGCATCCCCATCGAGCGGATGGCCGAGTTCCGCCGGCTCTTCGATCGCCTGGCGGCCGAGGTCCGGCCTTCGCGCGCGCTGGAGGTCGGAGTGCAGCGGGCGGTCTACGTGACGGACAGCGAGGCCGATGCGCGGGTCGCCGCCGAGGAGGCCCGCTGGAACATGCGGGTGACGCTCAGCCTGCGCAACCGCTACGAGCGCGTGGAGGGAGGCCGCGCCATCCCGGTGGCGGCGCCGAGCGAGCCCGATCTCGACGACCTCCTGGACCGCTTTCTGGTCATCGGGACGCCGGACACGTGCATCCGCCAGATCAGGCGCATCCGGGAGCTCGTGGGGATCACGCACTTCAACTGCAGTTTCTGGTTCGGCGATCTCCCGCACGCGCGCGTGCTGCGCTCGATGGAGCTGTTCGCCCGGGAGGTGATGCCGGCGTTCAGCTGACCCCTGGGGGCTTTCTCGCCGCTGCCGCCGCGGCGTCGGCCTTCTGAAAGTCAGCCTCCGTGAAGCCGTAGAGATGCGCGCCCCCCAGGAGGATCTGCGCGGCGATCTCGCGCGGGACGTTTTTCAACAAGTTCTCCGCCACGTGGGGGAAGTTCGAGTCGAAGTGCGGGTAGTCCGTCGACACGCACATCCGATCGGCGCCGATCAGCGCGGCCGTCGCTTCGATCTCGGGCTCGCTGCCCTCGACCGCGGCCCAGCAGTTGCGCCGGAAGTACTCCCTCGGGGTGAGGCTGAGGTACGGGGCGTGGGAGTCACGGTATTGGGGATAGTCCCACTCGATGCGGGACAAGAGTCCGGGCACCCAGGAGTTCTGGGCTTCGAGGAATCCCACCCGGAGCTTCGGGTGGAACTCGAACACGCCGCCGATGATCACCGCGATCAGCGCCTGCTGCATCTCGATCCAGTGACTGGCCACGTGGCGGTAGAATCGGTTCTCGCCGTACAGCTCGATCATGCGGGAGTACGAGGCGCTCACGCCCTCGTGAAATCCCCAGGTGACGCCGAGATCTTCGTGCACGGTGTAGAGCGGGTCCCAGTAGTTCGAGTGCCAGTAGTGACCGTTCACCAGATTCGGCCGAATGAAGGACCCGACGGCGCCGAGCTCCCTCACGCACCGCACCAGTTCCCGACACGCCAGGTGCACGTCGTGGGCGGGCAGCATCGCCACGAACTTCAGGCGATCGGGGCTGTACTGGCAGAAGTCGTGGATCCAGTTGTTGTACGCCTGGCAGAGGGCCAGGGAGAGCCGGGGATCGAGATTGTCGCGGGCGATGAGGGAGAGGCCGGTGGTGGGGTAGAGGACCGCAATATCGACCCCTTCCATCTCCATGCCCATGGCCTGGGCTTCGGCGTTGTAGTCTCGCTCGACCGCGAAGTCCAACCGGCCCGTGTCGGCGAGCCGCGATCCCGAGAGGGGCTGAGTGCTCTGCGTCGGGCCGGGACGGCGGCGCTTCCGGTATTGCTGCAGGTCGGCGTCGGAGGTGGGCAGCCCGTCGATGAGGGTCAAGCCGGCGGCCGGGCCGCGACACGGGCGGCCGTCGGCTCCCACCGGCACGCTGACGCGGTCTTTGAACTTCGGGTCCAGATAGCGCTCGAACAGGTCCGGCGGTTCCATGATGTGCATGTCGGAGTCGACGAACCGGAGGCCGTCCTTCATGGCATCCTCCTGCGGGCTGACGGCGGTTGGCGAGTCGCCCCTTGGATGGGGGTTGGCCGGACTATATCGGGCTGGGGCGGGGAGTCAAGCGCTAGCCTGGCTCCTCGGCGGGTTGGGCGGCACGCGTGTAATCTCGATCATCGTCTTGCCCCAGGAAGGCTGGTTGATGTAGTGAGGTGCGGTTCTCGGGCCGAACGGCGCGGGCCCCCGCAACCAACGTGCCGCATGTAGCCTCCTGGTTCATCGCCAGGAGGCTGTCGCGCCTCAGCGCCCTTCCTCGTATATCGGGGTATGAAGAAGGGCTGACGGCCCGTCTCCTGGCGCTTCTCGCCGTCGTCCTGACTGCGACTGGCTGCCTCGGGCCGGTCGCGACCCTTTATCCACCGCGCGCCGATGAGCGGACCAAGTCCCTCTGGGTCCTCGGCCATGGCTGGCACACCGCGATCGTGGTCCGGCGCGGGGACATCTCATCGAGCATCTGGCCCGAGCACAACGATTTCCCGCACGCGCAATTCCTGGAGGTCGCCTGGGGCGACCGGGACTTCTATCAGGCCGAGCGCGGAACGGTCTGGCTCGCGCTCAAGGCGGCGTTCGTCTCGCCTGAGAGCGTGCTGCACGTCGTCGGGTTCAGCGCGCCGATCGAGCAGTACTTCCCGAGCAGCGACGTCGTCGAGGTGACGACGTCGGCGCGCGGCTTCGACGAGCTCTCGCGGTTCATCCACGAGAGCTACGCCCGGAACGGGGAGGGCCAGACCGTCAGGCTGGGCCAAGGTCAGTACGGTACCAGCTCCTTCTATCTCGCCACCGGCAACTATCATCTCCTGAACACCTGCAACAACTGGATCGCGAAGGCGCTGCGGGCGGCGGGCCTTCCGATCACCCCGCTCTACTCCATGACCACCGGTAACGTGCTCCGTCAGGTCAGTCGGTTCGGGAGGGTGCTCCGAGAGAGTTCGCTGTAGTCACGATGCGGGCCTGCCGTCTTGACAGCGCCACAGGCCGTCGCTATCGTCATCGTGCGATTGGAACATGCTGTGCAAATAATGAACAGGCAGGCGCGTGGTCACGAGGGCGCGAGCACCCACGGTTCGGGAACCGTCCGCCGCGCGATGCTGCTCTTGAAGGTGCTCGCCCAGCAGCCAGGGGGCATCGGGCTCTCCCAGATCGCGCGGCTCTCGAAGCTGCACCACACCACCGTGCATCGGCTGCTGTCGACGCTCGTGGCTGGCGGGCTCGTCGACTGGCGCCGCGACGACCGGAGGTACCGCCTCGGCCTGGGGCTGCTGGAGCTGGCCGGGGCGCTCGTGGAGAACCTCGATATCCGGAACGTCGCGCGGCCGGCGCTCCTCGGCCTGGCTCGGGCAACGGGTGAGACCGTCCATCTCGCGGCGCTCGAACGGCATGAGATGGTCTTCCTCGATCGCGTCGACGGGGTTCAGCCGGTGACGCTGCGGACCCGGGTCGGCTTCAGGGCCCCCGTCCACGTGACGGCGGTCGGCAAGGCCGTGCTCGCGTTCAGCGAGCCGGGGTCTGTCGCGCGGCTTTTGCGCGAGGTGCCCCTCGCACGGTATACCCCGAACACCATCACCGACCACGAGTCGTTTCTGGCTCACCTTGCGCTGATCAGGCGACGGGGGTACGCCGTCGATCACGAGGAGCATCGACTGACGATACGCTGCGTGGGCGCGCCGATCTTCGACCATCTCGGAGCACCGATCGCGGCGCTGAGCATCGCGGGCCCGATGTTCCGGCTCTCGCAGCGCCGCATCCGGGAGGTGGCGGGTCTCGTGAAGGAAACGGCCGCGGGTGTCTCGCGCGCGCTCGGCTATCGCGGGGCGTCGTCGGTCCCACCGCTCGCCCGCGGCGCCGCGACGAACTCCCAGGAACGAGGGAGGCGGATGCGCAATGCACCGCGCGCTTCCCGGTGACCGCCGTCGACGAGCTCCGCGCGCGGCTGCGAGGCGTCATTGCGCCGACGGTCACACCGTTCGCCGAGGACGGCGAGCTGTGGTTCCCCGGCGTCCGACGGGTGATCGATTTCCTGGTCGAAGCAGACGTCACGGCGATCATCCCTGGCGATCTCATCGGCGAGTGCTTGTCGCTGACGCTCGACGAGCGGCGGGCGCTGATCGCCGAGAGCGTGCAGGCCGTGGGCGGTCGGATGGCCGTGGTCGGCAACGCCGCCGACGCCAGCCTCCAGAACGCCATCGACCTCGGGCGATTCTCGCGAAAAGCCGATGTCGATCTCATCAAGTTGGGCTTGCCGTACCCCTATACGCCGGCCGCCGCCACCATGCTCGACATGCTCCGGCGCATCGACGACGCGGTGGACATGCCCTTTCTCGTTGAAAGCTCGGACGCGCTCACGATCCCGCTCGAGGTGATCGCCTCCCTCTGCGAACGGCCGAACTTCGTCGGGGTCGAGGAATGGGGAAGCGACATCGGCCGGATGGACCGACTCTTCTCCGAGTTCTCGCGCCGCCTCGTCGTCCTCCCGAGCGGAGAGGCGGCCCTGTTGTTTCTGTGCCTGCGGGGGGCTCCGGGGCTGATCGCGGCCGAGGCGAACTTTGCACCACGCTTCATGAGTGAGTTTCTGGGAGCGTCGCAGCGCCGTGACCTCGATCGCGCCCTCGCCCTCTTCGGCCGGCGTCGCCGCTACCGGGATCTGTTCCGCGAGGGCCTCGCCCGCGGCGTGCCGCTGTTCACGCCTTACGCGAAGGCCGCGATGGCCATCCTGGGGCTCCCGGTCGGGCCGCCCCGACCGCCCCTCGCGCCCCTCACGGAGGGAGAGACGGCCCGCCTGCGCGAGGTGCTCCGGCAGGAGTTCGATCTGCTCGTCGGCGGCGCGTGAGCCGTCGCTCGACAAGCGATGGAGGACGCCCTCCCGAGCGCCCCAACGACGTCGGAGCTCAACGTCCAGGACACCGAGGAGGAGGGACAGCGATGTCAGCTCAACGAATCGGCAACCCGGTCACTCGGCGGGTTTTCGTACGCACGGCGGCGCTCGGGTTCGCCTCGGTCGCGGGTGGAGCCACCCCTCCGCTGACCGTCGCCGCCGCGGCCCAGGCCCCGCCGGCGTCGAAGCGCTTCGCCGGCACGACGATCCGGGTCTCGATGTTCGACACGGCGTTCCCACGCGGCCTCGAGAAACTGCTTCCGCAGTTCTCCGATCTGACCGGCATCAAGGTGGAGTTCGAGCGCCTAGGGTTTCCCGTGTTCGTGCAGCGATCGGACCTGGAGCTCTCCGGAGCGACCGGAGCCGTCGACGCGATGACCCTCGTGTTCGCGCAGTCGGGGCGCTGGATCGGCGCCGGCTGGGCCGAGGACCTGGCGCCCTTCGTGACGAGGAGCGGCTTCGATCTCGAAGACCTGCTCGCCGGACCTCTGGCGACGATGAAGCGAGGGCCGAAGCTCTACGGCATCCCGTGGCTCGCCGACAGTCAGTTGATGCTCTACCGCAGCGACCTCATCAGCAGGCCGCCGGACAGCTTTGACGAGCTTCTCGAGACCGCCAAGCGTGTGCACAGCCCGGCCGTGGCCGGCTACATGCCGGCCGGCAAGGTCGCCTTGAACTGGATCTTCCCGACCTTCCTCTTCGGGTTCGGCGGGAGGTTTTTCGCCGATCCGCCCGTCGACTTGCGGCCGGCACTCGCCGCTCCGGAGGCGATCCAGGCGGCGGAGTACTGGGCGGGGCGTCTGATCCGGAGTTACGGCGCCCCAGGCTCCACCAACTTCGAGGATGCCGAGCAGATCGCGACCATGCAGCAGGGGCGCGCGGCCATCTGGATCCATTCGCTCGGCCAGCTCACCGCGGCCCTCGACGAACAGAAGAGCAGAGTCGCCGATCGGGTGGCGTTCGCGCTGCCCCCTCGCGGAGCCGCGGGCCGCTTCCCCCAGGTGGCCAGCCACGGCCTGATGATTCCCGTCGCCTCCAAGAAGAAAGAAGCCGCGTGGGAGTTCATCAAGTGGGCGACCAGTCGCGAGACGATGCGGAGGGTCGCCCTCGAGTCGCAGCACGCCGCAGTCACCCGCGCGTCCGTCCTGAACGACCCCGCGTTCAAGAAGAAGTACCGGCTTGCAGGATCCGACGTGCCCGCATTGCACGAAGCGGCCTTGAAGGCGGCTGGCGCTGGCTACATGGCCTATCGCACCGTCCCCGAGTTTCCTGCCGTGACCGAGCGGGTCGTGATCGCCCTCAGCGCGATCGCCGCCGGGCAGACCTCCGCCCGAGAG
Source organism: Candidatus Rokuibacteriota bacterium (assembly GCA_016209635.1). GTDB lineage: Bacteria > Methylomirabilota > Methylomirabilia > Rokubacteriales > CSP1-6 > JACQWC01. The sequence continues at coordinate 7,000 of JACQWC010000207.1, forward strand.
GCCATGACCGCCGCCAACGGCGAAGTCGTTCAGATTCTCGAGCGGGCCGGGCACAGGGTCAGATAGCGCCGGCGCCGATGTCGGGGCAGGGCGCTCGGTGGACGGGGCCATGGACATGACCGCCCAAGCCATCACCGAGGCCATAAAGAAACATTTCCCGAAACCGATGGTGCCCTAGGAGACGCGTGCTCGCCTGCGGAGCGTCTCGCCGCCGAGTTGCCGTCGCGTTCCTTGCCCCAGCGCTGGTCGTCCTCGTCGTGGTGACGCTCGGGCCGCTGCTCTATCTCGTCGCCACGAGCCTCACACCACTCGACCTCACCCGACCGCACTCGTTCCGGTTCGTCGGCCTCGAGAACTATCACAATCTCGTCACCGACGACCGCTTCTGGAATTCGGTCATGGTCCAATTCAAACTCTCGACCGCGACGGTGATCGCTCAGTTGGCCCTCGGCCTTGGCCTGGCCGTGCTTCTCAACCGGCCGCTGCCCTTCCGCGAACTCATCCGTACGGGGTTCATCGTGCCGATGGTGCTGCCGCCGATCGTCGTGGCGATCATCTGGAAGATCCTGTTCACCCCCCTGCTGACGCCGATGAGCCTGCTCACCTCGCCATTACGGCTCACGCAACCGTCCTGGCTCACCGATCCCCGCCTGGCGCTGTGGACCATCGCCGCAGCAGACGTATGGGAGTGGACGCCGTTCACGACGCTGCTCCTGGTGGCGGCATTGCAGATGATGCCCCAGGAACCGCTGGAGGCCGCGCGCGTCGACGGCGCCTCCGCCTGGCAGCGATTCGTCTGGATCGTGCTGCCGCTCCTCCGACCGGCCCTGATCGTCGCTGGCCTCTTCAGGCTCATCGACAGCTTCAAAGCCTTTCCCCTGATCTTCGTGATGACCGGCGGGGGGCCCGGAGTCTCGACGGAGCCGACCAACTATTACGCCTACACGCAGGCCTTCACGCACACCTTCATCGGGTACTCCAGCGCGATGATCGTGGTCATGCTCGTGATTACCATGGCGCTGAGCGCGGCGGTCATGCGCCTGCCGGGATTGAAGCCCGATGTCGAGTAACCGATCCGCGTCCCCCGGGCGGGGCTGGCGCATCGACGGGTGGGTCATCCTCACGCTCGTGCTCCTGCTGCTCGTCTTGAGTCCGGTGGTCTGGCTGCTGATGATGTCCCTGAAGACCGAGATCGACGCCCTGGCCATGCCGCCAAAACTGGTCTTCGTGCCGACCCTCGAGAACTACATCGGATTGCTCGAGGCGAGGTTCCTGCGCCCTCTGATCAACAGCGTGGTGGTCGCGGTCACCACCACGCTGCTGTCGCTCGGCCTCGGCGTCCCAGCCGCCTACGTGCTATCGCGCGCTCGGACGTGGGCGGTGGGCGGCATCGCGTTCTGGATCCTCACGACGCGAATGGCGCCGCCGATCGCCTTCGGAATCCCGTTCTTTCTCGCCTATCGAGACCTCGGCTGGCTCGACACGCTCGGTGGCCTCATCCTCATCTATCTGACGTTCAACCTGTCACTGGTCGTGTGGATGATGCGGACATTCTTCGACGCGATCCCGTTGTCGCTCGAGGAGGCCGCCTACATGGATGGCGCGTCGACGTGGCAGGCCTTCAGGGCGGTGGTCTTGCCACTGGTCGGTCCCGGCACGGCGGCGACGGCCATCCTGTGTTTCTTGCTGGCCTGGAACGATTTCTTTTACGCGCTTGTGCTCACGCGTTCGAACGCGATGACGGCGCCCGTCGCGATCGTCAACTTCATGAACTATGCGGGCTGGGACTGGGGACGCATTACTGCGGGGAGCATCATCGTGGCGCTGCCCGTGGTGGCGTTCTCCGTGCCCGTGCGTCGATATCTCATCAGTGGCCTCACCGCCGGCGCCGTCAAGGGCTGACCGGTACATTCCCCCTTGACAGAACTTTCGATGATTCGATAAGGTTCGAAATGTGAAATCTATGGTCCCGCTCCCGCTGGCCCGGCTGGAGGCCCGGGAGGCCCATGTGGAGGCGTTCAAGGCCCTCGCCCATTTGACCCGGCTTCGGGTGGTTTTCTTCCTCGTTCGGGCCAGGCGCGAGGCGCCTGCCGGGGAGATCCAGGAGGCCCTGGAGGTCCCGGGCCCCACCCTCTCGCACCACCTGGACGTCCTGCGCCGGGCGGGGCTGATCCGGAGCCGGAAAGAGGAACGGTACGTCTACTACGTCGTCAACCGGGGGACGGCCTCGGAGCTGGTCCGGCTCCTGACCGCCTGCTGTTAGCCGGAAGAATGTCGTGATCTCCCTGGACGAGTTCAAGCGGGTTGAGCTTCGCGTCGGGCAAATCGTCCTGGCCGAGCCGATTCCCGGGTCCGACCGGCTCCTCAAGCTCACGGTGGATCTCGGAGGGGAGCGGCGGACCGTCGTCGGGGGGTTGGCACAGAGCTATGTGCTGGAGGAGCTGCGGGGACTGCAGGTGGTGGTGGCGGCGAATCTGGCGCCCGCCAGGATCAGGGGCGTCGAATCCCAGGGAATGCTCCTGGGGGTCGGCTGCGAGGAGGCGAAGGCCGTCGCGCTGCTGACGGTCAACCGGCCGGTGCCGAACGGCGCGCCGGTCGTCTAACGAGATCGAATGATACGCGCAGATCGCCAGGACGGGGTCCTCCTGCTGCGCCGAGGACACTCTGGCGCAGACCGGCTATCAGAGGGAAGAGCTGGAGACGCTTCCGACCCAGGCGCTGATGGGGCTCGGCTGCGGGAATCCGGTGCGCCTGGCCGAGCTCAGGGAGGGTGAGATCGTCCTCGACCTCGGCTCGGGAGGCGGGATCGACGTCTTCCTGGCCGCACGGCAGGTGGGGCCGCGTGGTCGGGTGATCGGGGTGGATATGACGCCCGAGATGCTCGCGCGTGCCCGCGCCAACGCCCAACGCCTCGGGCTCGAGAACGTCGAGTTCCGCCAGGGCCTGATCGAGGCCCTGCCCGTGGACGATTCGTCGGTCGACGTGATCCTCTCCAACAGCGTGATCAACCTGGTCCCGGACAAGGCCGCGGTCTTCAAGGAGGCGTTCAGGGTGCTCAGACCCGGGGGCCGGCTGGTCGTCTCCGACATGGTGGCCTGGGCCGAGCTGCCCGAGGAGCTCCTGGGAGACCCGGACCTCTGGGCTGGCTGCGTCGCCGGCGCTCTCCCGGAGGAAGCGTATCTGGAGACGATCCGCAAGGCGGGTCTCGCGACGGTCGAAGTGCTGACCCGGCAGGGTCCGGAGGCGGGCCACGTCTACAGCGTCACAGTGAGAGCCGACAAGGTCGCGGAGGTCGCCGCGTAACCTTCCCCCTGCCTGATCTTGCGGGACCGGGAGTGGCTGGGAGAGGAGCTGGTGGCCATCGGGGCCGCCGTCGCGGTGAGGAAGGTCGTCACCGGAACCCTGGGGAAAAAAGGCCTTGACAGGCAGAGGGAGGTGACAAGAATAGGGCCAACTTGAACTCGGAATGGCGTTTCACATTGTGAAATGCTGACGTCTCTGCGGAAGGCGTTCTCCGTATTCGACGTCTTCACGCTCGAGGCTCCGGAGTGGGGTCTCGCCGATTTGAGCGGGAAACTCCGAATCCCCAAGCCGACCCTCCATCACATCCTGACCACGCTCGTCGAAGGGGGATGGGTTGCTCAGGATCCCAAGACGAAGCGATACCGACTGGGCGTCCGTCTCTGGGAGAAGGGATGGCTGGCGGTGAATCAGCTGGGGCTCCGGGAACTGGCCCGCCCGTGCGTCGAGGCGCTGGCGGAGACCTCTCAGGAAACGGTCCACCTGGCGATCCTCGACGTCGTGGACCCGGGATACGTCGTCTACATCGATAAGATCGAGAGCCAGCACCCGGTGCGGGCCTACTCGATGATCGGTGGCCGGGCTCCGTCGTACTGCGTCGCCACCGGCAAGGCCATCCTGGGGTTCAATCCCGACGTCGCGAAGCGTCTCCTGCGCACGAGACTTCACGCGTACACGCAATTCACGCTCGCCGACCCGAATCGCCTGACGCGGGATCTCGGAGCGACCCAGAAGCGCGGCTTTTCCATCAACCAGGGCGAGTACCGGGACGACGTCACGGGCGTCGCCGCGCCGATTCGCAACCATGAGGGACAGGTCGTCTCGGCGGTCGGGATTTCCGGCCCCTCCTACCGGCTCCCGGCAAGAGTGATTCAAAGAATCGCGCCCACGGTCGTCGTCACCGCGCAAGAGATCTCGACGAAGATGGGGTTCCTGGAACGGAGCGAGCGGGGCGCCGCTGGCCTCCGCCTCCGCGGGGCCCCGGCCTGACGCATGAAGCCCCTCGAGGGCGTCCGCGTTCTCGACCTGTCCCGGGTCCTCGCGGGGCCGTACTGCACCATGCTGCTGGCGGACATGGGAGCAGAGGTGATCAAGGTGGAAGAGCCGGGCCGGGGGGATGACACGCGGGCCTGGCCGCCGTTTCAGGGGGACCAGGCGACCTACTTCCTGTCCGTCAACCGCGGCAAGAAGAGCCTGACGCTTGACCTCAGAACCGATGGGGGAAGAGCCATCCTCCGGAGGCTCGTGGAGTGGTCCGACGCCCTCGTAGAGAACTTTCGCCCAGGTACGATGGAGCGGCTCGGCCTGGGGTACGAGACTCTTCGCGCCTGGAACCCTCGGCTGGTCTGCTGCTCGCTCTCAGGGTTCGGGTCCACGGGCCCCGACGCCGGTCGCCCGGGCTACGACCTGATCGTCCAGGGGGAGTCCGGGCTCATGGATCTGACGGGGTTCCCCGACGGCCCTCCGGTCAAAGTGGGGATCGCCATCGCTGACCTCGCCACGGGGATCATGGCCGCGCTCGGTACCGTCCTGGCGCTGGTGGCTCGCGATCGGAACGGAGGGAGCCAGCGGGTCGAGGTGGCGATGCTCGATGTGATCGCCGCGCTGCTCACCTTCCAGGGGCAGCTCTACCTGTCGATGGGACAGACCCCGACGCGCCGGGGGAACCAACATCCTTCGATCGTCCCGTACGAGGTGTTCCGTGCATCCGACAGCTATTTCACGGTGGCGGTCGCCAACAACTCGCTCTGGGTTCGCTTCTGCGACGCGATCGGGCGACCTGATCTCGCAGAGGATTCACGCTTCAACTGCGAGGCAAGCCGCGTCGAGCATCGATACACCCTCGTGACGATTTTGCAGGGGGTCTTCGCGCAACGCCCCGCCGGCGAGTGGCTGAACCGTCTGGAGCGGGCGGGAGTTCCGGCGGGGAAGATCAAGAGCATCGCGGAGGTGCTGGAGAGTGACCAGTTGAGAGCGCGGGGCATGATTCTCTCTCTCGCCCACTCGACAGCCGGTCTCCTCCGGGTCGTCGGAAGCCCGCTCCAGCTCGGGACCGCTCCCGAAGGCATGGAACTGCCGCCGCCGTTGCTCGGGGAGCACACGGAAGAGATCCTCGGGAAGCTCCTAGGGCACAGCGCGCAAGAGATCGCGGACCTCCGGCAAGCGCACGTCATATGAACGAGGAGTGATCCATGGCACTGGAATCGGCCCTGGTGCTGGGTGCGGCGAATGGGCTGGTCTGGGGGTTCATCCTCGCCCTGATCGCTCTCGGGCTCACCCTGGTGTTCGGGGTGATCCGGATCATCAATGTCGCCCACGGCGACCTGTACATGTTGGGCGCGGTGATCGGCTGGTACCTCATCGGGTACCTGGGAAGTTTTTGGTTGGCTCTCATTCTCGCTCCGATTGTCGTGGGTGTCCTGGGCCTCGCGATGGAGCGAAGTGTCCTGCGTCCGATCGAGGACAAGGCGATCCTGACGATCATCGCGACGTTCGGCCTCTCGATGGTGTTCCAGCAGGGTGTGCTGGCGACCTTCGGCGGAGCGCCTCAGCGGATCCCGCCACCCTTCCACGCGGTGCTCAATGTCTACGGGTATGGCTACGATGTCTTCCGCATCTTCGTGGCGGGCTTTTCGGCCGTCGCCCTGATCGCCCTGTGGCTCTTCCTCTATAAGACGCGCTTTGGGACGTGGATCCGGGCGGTGCGCCAGGATCGGGAACTCGCCCTGGGGGTCGGCATCCCCACGAATCAAATCTACCTTGTGACATTTGCAATCGGGTCGGGGCTCGCGGCGCTGGGTGGCGTACTCGCGGCGCCGATTGTCGCGCTCGATTTCCAAATGGGCATCGATATTCTCCCCTCCGCCCTCATGGTCGTCATCATCGGGGGCCTAGGCAGTCTCGAGGGGAGTCTCCTGGCGAGCATCCTGCTCGGGGAGCTCGAAGGGATCGCCTCGGTGTTCGTGACGCCCACCACCGCGAAGATCCTCCAACTGCTCACGATGTCCCTCGTTCTCCTTGTTCGACCTCGGGGGCTGTTCGGGCGCAAGGTGTAGGAGGGCTACCGCCTTGGGTCGGGTGTCGTTATGGCTGATCCCTGGCACGATCGGGACGACCTTGCTGTGGTTGCCGCTCGCGCTTGACGACTTCCAGACGGTCTTGGTTGCCGAAATCATGATCTGGGGTCTCTTCGCGATGGCGTTCGACCTGATCTACGGATATGTCGGGATGCTCTCGTTTGGCCAGTCGATCTTCTTCGGCGCTGGGGCCTACGCGTTCGCGTTTTCCCTCCTCGTCCCGAGGACGAACCTCTGGCTCGCAATCGGGCTCGCAGTTCTCGTCGCCGCCCTCTCGGCTGCCCTCGTCGGATCCCTGATCGTTCGGGCGACACATCACTATTTCATGATCCTCACGATCATCTTCTCCCTTGTGGTGACACTGGTGCTCCAGTCGGGGCACTGGCGGTGGCTCACGGGCGGGTACGGCGGGCGGTCCTTCGCGATCCCTCGGCTGCCGCTGGGACCCTGGGAGGTCGACCTGGTCAACCCGATCAACAGCTACTACTTCACGCTGAGCCTGGTCGCGCCGGCCTTCCTTCTCTGCCGCCGGCTGCTGGCCTCCCCTCTCGGTAGGATCTTCATCTCCATTCGGGAGAACGAAGAACGGGCCCGCCTCGTCGGCTACAACGTCGAGCGCTACAAGTTGGTGGCGTTCATCATCGCCGGTGGCCTCTCCGGGCTGGCCGGGAGTCTGTACGCCGTGAACTTCCGGTATACGAACCTGGTCTTCTTTCATTGGACGACCTCCGGGGACGCCATCGTGAGCGCTGTCCTGGGCGGGACCGGCACCCTCTCGGGCGCGTACGTCGGGGCCGGGTTCCTGATCCTCTTCAAGGACTACCTCTCCTCCTGGATCCAGAACGCGAACATCCTGATCGGCATCGTGCTCATCCTGGTGATCAGGATCGCGCCCGTGGGGTTCGTCGGAGTGCTGCGCGATTACTGGGGGCGGTATGTCGGCTAGGTACGCCTGGCGAGGGGCCGCCCTGTTGATTTTCCTCCTCGTGCCGCTCGGGCTCGGCGAATTCGGCAAAGTCCTGCTGACCGAAGTTCTCATCTGGGCGATCTTCGCCATGGCGTTTGACCTCGTGTACGGCTACACGGGGATGCTGAACTTCGCTCAGGCCACGTTTTTCGGCCTTGGATCGTACGCCCTGACTCTTTCCATTCTTCACTGGGAGGCGGGCCTCTTCCTGGCGATCGCCATGGGGGTAATCGTGGCGACTGCTGTGGCCTGCCTCATCGGCTACCTCGCTGTCCGCGTGAGCGGTGTCCACTTCGCTATCCTGACGATCATTTTCGCGCTGGTCATCTTCTACCTGGGATTGAACTGGCGATGGTTGACGGGCGGAGATGACGGCCTCTCGTTGAAGCTGCCGGAGCTGCGCGTCGCGGATTCAGTGCTCTCGCTCTACGATCCGATCACGAACTACTACTTCGTCTTTTGTTTCTTTGCCCTGTGCTACGTGCTCATGCGACGGATCACCGAGTCCCCCCTGGGGAAAGTCTTCGTCTCCATCCGGGAGAACGAGGATCGGGCCCGGCTGGTCGGGTACAACGTAGAGCGCTACAAGCTCGTCGTCTTCGTGATCGCGGCGGCCTTCTGCGGCTTGGCCGGAGGCCTGTACTCCTTGACCACCCGCTTCGCGAACGTCCGCCTGCTTCACTGGACCGTTACGAGCGACGCGATGATCTGGACTATCGTCGGCGGTGCGGGGACACTGCACGGCCCCGTACTCGGGACGGCACTGCTGATCAGCCTGACCGACTACATCAGTTCGTGGTTCGTGAACCATCGCATCATCACGGGCGCGGTGATGGTGTTTTTTGTGGTGGCGGCACCCCGGGGGATCATCGGCTTCATCCGACGGCAGCTGGAGAGAAGGAGACCGGGTCTTGTGGAAGGATGAAAATATCCTCGAGACGCGCCAGCTCACTCGGCGGTTCGGGGGGCTGGTGGCCGTCGGTCAGCTGGACCTGACGGTGCGGCACGGCGAACTGCTGGCCCTGATCGGGCCAAACGGGGCGGGAAAGACGACCCTCTTCAACCTCATCTGCGGCCGGCTGTCGCCCACAGAGGGAGAGATCTTCTTCAAAGGCCGGAATATCACGGGCCTTCGCCCAGATCGGATCTCCCACCTGGGGATCGCTCGGACACTCCAGATCACCAGCATCTTCCAGGGATTGACCGTGTTCGACAATGTCTGGGTGGCGGCGCAGTCGCGGATGCGGTTCTTCAACCCGCTCGTGAAGACCGCGCGCTTTCGTGATCTCCACGCCAGCGTGACCGGCACGTTGGAGAAGTTGGGGCTGGCCGATAAGGGCGGCATCCTCGCCTCGGAATTGTCGTATGGGGACCAGCGGCTCCTGGAGATCGCCATTGCCCTTGCGACCCGGCCCTCGCTCCTCCTCCTGGACGAGCCCACGTCCGGGCTCAGCGGCGTGGAGGCGGAGACCGTCACCCAGACCGTCGCGGAGCTCGTCAGGAGCGTCGACGTCATCCTGGTGGAGCATGACATGGGGGTCGTGATGAATCTGGCCGATCGGGTTGTGGTCCTTCATGAGGGCCGAATCATCGCCGATGGATCCCCGGACCAGATCTCAAAGAACGAGCTCGTGCAGGAGGTCTACCTCGGTGGCTAAGTCTCTGCTCTCGGTGGAGGGGCTTCACGCGTACTACGGCAAGAGCCACATCCTGCACGGCATCTCCCTCTCGGTCGGCTACGGAGAGACCGTGACGATGCTGGGGCGGAACGGCATGGGAAAGACGACGACCCTGAAGAGCATCATGGGGATCCTTCCATCGCGACAGGGACGGATCACGTTTGATGGCCACGACCTGATGAAGACGCCCGCCCACCGGATCCCTCGGCTTGGGATCGTGTATGTCCCCCAGGGACGCAACGTCTTTCCCGAGCTGACGGTAGTGGAGAACCTGCTGATCTCGGGGAGCGGGAACCATGCCTCGGGCAACCTCGACGTTGTGTTCGAGGCGTTTCCTCGGCTGAAGGGCCGCGAACGCCAGTTGGCGGGAACGCTCTCCGGCGGGGAGAAGCAGATGCTGGCCATCGGCCGGGCTCTTGTTCTCAAACCGAAGCTCCTCGTCATGGACGAGCCGTCGGAAGGGCTCTCCCCCAAGTTGATCACGATGGTGCGCGAGAGCCTCATAAAGATCCGGCGGGAACAGGGCGCTGGGATTCTCTTGGTGGAACAGAACGTCAAGCTGGCCTTGGACGTGGCGGACCGCGTCTATCTCATTGAGAAGGGAGGGATCAAGGAGGAAGACACAGCGGCCGAACTGCGCGAGAAGAACGAGGTGTTGCTCCGTTATCTCGGGGTAAAGGTCTAGAGAGGCAGGAAAGGAGAGGCGCCATGACGAACCTGGCCCGAAGGGAGTTCGTGAAGACGGCAGGGGTCGCGTCACTCGGGGCGGTGGGAGCCCTCTCGATCCCCCGTCTGTCGAGGGCATCGTCCGAGCCGATCCTCTTAGGGAGCCTACAGGATCTGACGGGCCCTCTGGCTTCCTGGGGCTACTGGCTGGACCGGGCTACGAAGGCCGCCGTCGAGCAGGTCAACAAGAGCGGCGGGATCGCCGGGCGAGAAGTGAAGCTGATCACGGAGGACATCGAGGGGAACCCGACGGTCGGCACGCGAAAGATGCGTCGGCTCGTCCAGCGGGAGCGGGTCGATTTTCTGGTCGGGCCGCTCCATTCGGGGGTCGGAGTCGCCGTCGCGCCGGTCGCTCAGGAGCTGAAGATCCCCATGCTCTGCCAGGCGATGACCGAGGAAATGACGGGGACCCTGGCGAACCGATACATCTTCCGCACGACCTCGCAGGTCAGGGTCCAAGCGGAGGCAGGGACCAAGTGGGCGCTCGAAAACCTCGGAAAGAAGTGGACCTTCGCGTTTGCAGACTACTCGTGGGGCTGGTCGCACTTCAAGGAGACCTCGAAGCGGGTCGAGGCCGGTGGCGGAAGGGTGCTCGGAAAGATTCCCGTCCCGATCGGAACGAAGGATTTCCTGCCTTACCTGATTCAGGTCGACCCGGCGACGGAGGTGATGTACGGCGTCTTCATTGGCGCCGACGAGGTGGCGTATTTCACCCAGGCCCAAACCATGGGGCTGCACGCGAAGATGAAAATGTACTCTGTCGTCTGCACCATCGAGGCGGTCGACACGCGAGATCTCGGCCCGGCCGTCGAAGGGGCCTGGTTCCAGGAGTACCTGCCGCGGCGACTCAAGTACAAGGACACGCCGGAGAACCGGAACCTCCGGAAGGTGTGTGAGGTCGATCCCGAGGGCAAGCAGATCGGGGGCCCGAGGACCGTGGCGGGCTCTCACTACTACGGGAACTGGGAGGCGGTGTACTGGATCAAGCGTGGCATCGAGAAGAGCAACTGGAAGAGCAAGAAGGACACCCGAGACTTCATTGTCGCCCTCGAAGGCATGTCGGTGAAGGAGAGCTACGAGTTCCCCCAGGGCGACAAGGTCATGCGGGCCGAAGACCACCAGGTGTTCACGGATCAGTCCATGTCCCACGTGGAGAACTTCCTGCTCGAGGTGAAGTTCAAGGTCCCGAAGGAAAAGATCATGTTCGACCCGCCGGTGAACCTGACTCAGATGTCACTGTAGCGAAGGGGAAAGTGTGGACCTGGACGGGGCTTCCCATGCCCCGTCCAGGCATCGACTGCGACGCGGAGACAAGGGGCGAACAATGAGGAGAGTCGGGAGCTATCTGGGTCTTGTCGCTTGCTTTTTCCTGGGCTACCAGACCTTGATCTTTGGACTCTTCCTGCTCCGCGCCGGCGCCTGGCCGAATTTCTTGAAGGTGCACAATTTCGTTGCGGAGGTCGTCGAAACCCTCTCCTACCGGCCGCCGATTCGGGAAGTCGTGAGGCTGGTAGCTGATCAACCCGTGTACATCTATGCGTGGGTGTTCGAAAAGACCCACACGACCGAGTGGCTCTTCATCTTCACCCTTTGGATATAGACAGGACGGACGGAGACGGGAGGCCATTGTGGAGCCCAAGAGGAAGGATGTCCCAGACCGCTTAGCGGGACCAGGTTCCTCGACCGGTCCTGCATCCTCGCACGCTCTTGCTGTCGTCGCGGGCATGGGCCGAGGTGATTAAGGTGCCCAACTGCGGCGCCTCCGCCCAGGCCATGGGGGCATTGGAGTGAGGAACGCTCTTTCCTATCTGGCCCGTGCTGTCCGGGAGACCTGGCTGGTAGCCAGTCGTGAGGTTGCCTCAAAGTGGAGCCTGTTCCTGCTCCTGATGTCCGCAGTCTACCTCGGGTATGGCGTCCTAATTTTCTCTTTGACGGTTTTGGGGACTGCCAAGTTCCCCAACTATTTCAAGTGGTTTCACATCTGGGAGGGAATCGTCGATGTCCTGACGCTCCCTATGCCTCTTGGAGCGCGGTACGACCTCCTGTCCCATCAGCCGCTGTTCGAGTTCGCCTATAGTCACCCGGTTATGCACACCCTGGAGGGCCTATATATTATGACCCTCCACGCGGCGCTCAACCTCCTGCTCATGTCTGCTTTGATCGCGGCTTACTGTCTCGTGATGGGCCGTGCCCTCCACATCCGAGGAGCCACCGGGAAGACGATGGGGAGCGCCGGCCTCGGTGGCAGCGGCGGGTCCGTGGGCGTGCTGACGGCCGGAGTGGCTTCCGTTGCATGCTGCGGCGGAAGTGGAGTGTCTGTCCTGCTAGCGGCGCTCGGGGCCGGGAGCCAGGTGGGAGCCTTCCTGGTCAAGTACGACGAGGCCTTTGCAGCCCTCGGGATCATCCTTATGCTCCTCAGTCTGTGGTTCGCGACGCGGTTGAGTTTAGCCGCTAGGTGCGCAACCGAGCGGGCGGGATAAAGTGGCATGAGGTCGATCTGACCTTCAGGCTGGCGGACTGGGTACGGAGGATTTCGGAGATGAGTACTGGAATCTTCTGATCTCGGTTCTCCTGTCTCTTCTGCTGGCAGCAAACGCGTGTTCGTTGAAGGCTCTGAAGACGAGGGGCGGCCCCGCCCGCTCAAAGGGAGTGCGTGCCTCGGAGGGGTGGGAGGAGTTATGGGAGCGGGGATTTCGGCGGCGGCCTGCTGTGGGAGCGCGTCGAGCTCGCTCCTCCTCGCGACGCTGGGCCTCGGGTCGTCCGTCGTCATGGCCGTCGAGCGGTTTGCGGCCCCTCTCGAGTGGCTCGGAATCGGCCTTCTCACTGGAAGCACGCTCTACTTCCACGGGAAGGTCCGTCAGGAGAGACGGATGTCGCGTCGACCGGACGCGTAGAGGGACAAATCATGGCACCGAAGTGGCACATTCACGGCGACTACCTCCTCGCATGCAACTGCGACTACGGGTGTCCTTGCAATTTCAACGCGCGGCCGACCATGGGCTTCTGCCAGGGAGCCGTCGGCTTCCAGGTGACCGATGGCGAGTATGGGGATGTTCGCCTCGACGGGCAGCGGGCGTTCGTCGCCGCCAAGTGGCCCGGCGCCATTCACGAGGGCAATGGCGTGGCCTCCATCTACATCGACGAGGGCGCGTCGCCGGCTCAGCGCGAAGCCCTCGTCAAGATCGTCTCCGGGGAGGCGGGAGGCCCTCCGTGGGCGATTTTCGCGGCGACGTTCTCGCATGTCCGGGGCCCCCATTTCGCGAAGATCCGCATGAGATTCGCGGGCAAGGACACCGAGGTCGAGGTGAACGGCCGGATCAAGATCAGCTTCCAGCCGATCCGGAACCCCGTGACCAAGGCCGAGGCGACGCCCCGGGTCGTCCTCCCGCAGGGCTTCGTGTTCCAGGAGGGTGACCAGTACGCGCTCAAGGAGTTCTGGGTCAGTGACGGGCCGGAACTGAGCTTCGCCCACCCGGGCAAGTGCGGCGAGCTTGCCAAAGTCCGGTGGCAGGGGCCGTGACCCCAAGGAGAAGCTGATATGACCAGGTATCCGGCATACAAGGTGGCCGTTGCCCACGTCGCTCCCGTGTTCCTGGACTTGGCCGCGACCGTGGAAAAGACCTGTGGCCTGCTCGAGGAGGCGGCGCGGCACGACGCGCAGCTCGTCGCGTTTCCCGAGACCTACATCCCGGCGTTTCCGGTGTGGTCCGCGCTTCGGGCTCCGATCTATAACCACGATCTCTTTCGTCGATTGGCGGCCAACTCGATCCGCTGTCCCGGGCCCGAGCTGGCGCAGATCGCGAGCGTTGCACGACGTCTGGGTATCGTTGTGTCCCTCGGATTCAACGAGATCAGCCCGGCGAGCGTGGGCTGTATCTGGAACTCTAACGTCCTCATCGGGGACGACGGGACGATACTCAACCATCACCGGAAGCTCGTGCCGACATTCTTCGAGAAGTTGACCTGGGCGAACGGCGATGGGGCCGGATTGCGGGTCGCGGACACCCGTCTGGGACGCGTCGGGATGCTCATCTGCGGCGAGAACACCAATCCCCTTGCGCGCTTCACGCTGATGGCGCAGGGCGAGCAGGTGCACGTGTCCACGTACCCGGCGATCTGGCCGACTCGGGATCCAAAGGAGGGCGGGAATTACAACCTCGCGAACGCGATCAGGATTCGTGCGGGAGCCCATTCGTTCGAGGCCAAAGCCTTCAACGTCGTGGCTTCCGGATTCATGGACTCGACGATGCGCGAGGCACTGGCCGATCTGACGCCCGACGCTTCGCGGATTCTCGACGCGAGCCCTCGAGGGGTGTCCATGGTCCTCGGGCCCACCGGGGAGCCGGTAGGCGAAGTCCTGAGCGACACGGAGGGGTTGCTGTACGCCCAGGTCGACATTGCGGCGTGTGTCGAGCCGAAACAGATCCACGATGTGGTCGGGTACTACAATCGGTTCGATATCTTCAAGTTGACCGTGGATCGGTCGGCGAACCGTCCCATCACGTTCGTGAGCGGGGCCGAAGCAGCCCGGGACGGATTGCCGTCAGGGGTGACCGAACCCGAAGGGTCGCAGGTCGTCAACGTCCGGTTCGAAGGGTAGGGGTTGCCGGAGCGCTCTCAGCCAGCGGACCCACGCGCTCGCCGCGTCAGCCCTTGAGGCCTCTGCTCCCCCAGCCCGCCACGAGATGGCGCTGGACCAGCATGAAGAACGCCAGCGCGGGGATCGTGATCAGGACGCCGGCGGCCATGATCAGGCCCCAGTCGATCAGGGCGGAATGGAAGAGATCCTGGACGCCCACGGGCAGCGTCTTCAGCTCGTCCGCCGAGATCAGGATCCGGGTGAAGATGTAATCGTTCCAGGCCAGGATGAAGGTGAAGATCGACGTCGCGATGACCCCGGGCAGGGCCAGCGGCACGATGATGTGGACGACCGCCCGAACCCGGCCGGCGCCGTCCACCAGGGCCGCTTCCTCCAGCTCCGGGGGAATCGTCTCGAAGAACGCGCGCAGGAGCCAGAGCGCGAAGGGCAGGCAGAACGACGTGAACGCCAGGACCAGGGCGAGGTGGGTGTTCTCGATCCCGACCGCCTTCACGAGAATGAAGAACGGGATCACGATCATGATGGGCGCGAACATGTAGGTGCAGAGGATGAGCGCGGCGATCTGCTCCCGCCCGAGGTAGCGGTAGCGCGTCAGGCTGTACGCCCCCGCCACCCCCACCACGATGGTCAGGAGGACCGCTAGCCCGGCCACCGTCATGCTGTTCCGGAAATAGATGAGGAAGCTGGTGGAGGTGAAGAGGCGCCAGAAGTTGTCCCAGGTCGGCGTCCTGGGGATGAAATACGGTGGCTGCGCGAAGACCTCCACGGGCGGCTTGAGCGCGGTGGACGCCATCCAGAGAAGCGGGAACGCCGCCTGGAAGACCAGCACCGCAGCGCCGACGTAGAGCAGCCCGCGACCTGCCGCCCGCCGCGCCCGCCAGGAGGTCATCCGATGTCCGTCTCCTTCCGGAAGAGCTGGAAGTAGATGACGGTGGAGACCATGAGGATCCCGAACATGACCACGGCGAGCGCGGCGCCGAGGCCCGCCTGGTAGTAGGTCAGGGTCCTCATGTAGGCGTAGACCGGGAGCGTTCGAATGAACCTTCCCGCCCCGGCCCCCTCCCCCATCAGCCACACGGTGTCGAACTTGGTGAACATCCAGATGCTTCTGAGGAGGATGACCACGAACAGGATGCCCCGGATGTGGGGCAGCGTGATGTGCCGGAATCGTCCGACCGCCGACGCCCCGTCCACCTTGGCCGCTTCATAGAACTCCTCGGGGATCGTCTGGAGGCGGGCCAGGATCGCCAGGAGCACGAACGGAAAGAATTGCCAGACGCTGACGGCGATCAGGGAGAGCATGATGTGGTCCGCGCCGAGCCAGCTGATCGGGTCCCGGATGATCCCCGAGGTCATCAGGGCGTAGTTCAGGAGGCCGTAGGTGTCGTTGAGCAGCCACTTCCAGAGGATGACGGCGACGATCGTCGGGATCATGTAGGGAAAGAGGACGATACCGCGCGCGAGGCTCCGGCCCGGGAACGACTCGTGGAGGACGAGCGCGGCGGCGACGCCCAGCAGGATCTGGAGGACGATGGTCCAGACCGAGTAGACCACCCCGTACCAGAGGCTCTGCCAGAATTCCGCGTCGCTCCAGAGGTAGATGTAGTTGTCGAGCCCGATGAACCGCTGCTCGGGGAAGAAGGAGTGCTTCTCCAGCAGGCTGAGCCAGACGGAATAGGCGACCGGATAGATCGTCAGGGCCAGGATCAGCAGGAGACCGGGCGCGATGGTCAGGAGGCCAATCGCCTGCTGCGCGATCGGCCCCCGCCTCACGCCCGGCCCCGAGGATCCGGTGCTACCAGCGCTTGTGCCCCAGCTTGGTGATCAGCTCCTCGGCCCGAGCCTGGGCCTTCACCGCGGCCTGCTGGGACGGCATCCCCCGGACGGCATCGGTCACCATGTCGGGGATGATCCCCGAGCCCAGGACCTCGAGCCCGAAGGGCAGCCGGAGATCCGACCACTCGATGATGAGGGTCGGCTTGGCCTGGTCGGCCTCGAAGTAGCGGTACTGCATGTCCTGCCACTCCTTCCAGCGCCGGATCATGTCGTTGGCTTGGTAGGCGGGATTGCGCCGGACGGATTTGAGACTGGGCAGGAGGTGGATCGGCACCGAGTGCAGGTACTTGATGTACTGCTCTTCCTTGAAGAAGAATTTGAGAAATTCAGCTGCCTCGTTCCCGTACTTGGCGTTCTTCAAGATCATCCACGGCTCGGCGTCGATCTGGGCCGCCGTGACGCGTCCCGAGGGGCCGACCGGCCGCACCAGCACGCCGAAGTGGTCGGCGTTGGCCATCTCCTTGGGCGCGTACTTCTCGATCAAGCCGGCGCCCCGGCCGTACCCCTGGTAGAGCATCGCCGCCTTGCCGGTGGCGAGGTTGGTGAAGGTGTCGAGATAGCCATGGCCGAGCCAGCCCGGGGGCAGGACAGTGGCGTTGAGCTTCTTGTAGAAGTCCAGCACCTCGAGCACGGGCTTCTCGGTAAACGTGGGCCGGCCGGTCTTGCCGTCGAAGAGCCGCCCGCCGTTGGCCTTGGTCAGCTCGCCCACCATGATGTTGATGAAGAGCCCGACCCCGGGCAAGGACAGGCCGTAGCGAGTGACCCGCCCGTCCTTGTCCCGCTCCATCATGGCCTCGGCCACCTTGATCAGGTCGTCCCAGGTTTCCGGGGGCTTCAGGCCCTTCTGCTTGAAGATGTCCTTCCGGTAGATGAGGAGCGAGGTCGCCGCCGAGTGCGGGATCCCGAAGTACTTGCCCTCGAACCGGCACGGGCCCCGGATCGCCTCCCAGATGTTCTCCCGGCCGACCGCATCCGCGACGTCTTCCAGCGGTCTCAAGAGTCCCTTCGCGTAGAACGAGGCGCAGGTGACCGCCTGACCGTGACTGGCGTCGGGCGGCGCGCCGGCGGCCAGCGCCGCCGTCAGCTTGGCCTCCAGGTCTCCCCAGGCCAGGGCCTCCTGCTTCACCGTGATGTCCGGGCGAACCTTCTCGAACTCGTTGATGATCTCCTGGAAGGCCTTGACGGACTGGGGCTCGGTCTCGGTATGCCAGATGCGCACGACCTTCTTGTCCTGCGCCCCGGCCGGAATCACGAGCCCCGCCACGATGAGGACGATCGGAATCGCGACCCATCCTGTTCGCTTCATCGTCACCCCTCCTCCTGACCGACGATCCCTTCCGTTGCCCGCCGTTCCACCGTTGGCATATGCCGGGGGGCCCGGGCTGTCAAGGGGCTAAATCGCGAAAGCAAAGCAGCGGCTCAGGCGCAACTGTGTCATACTCACCGGGTCTGGTTCGGTCGTTGGTTCGCTGTGGACCCCCCTCCCCATCAGACCGTGTCTCTGGTGCTCGCTTCCGCTGTTCCAGAGCGTGTTTGTTCATCGCGGGAGACGCACATCCGGAGGTGGACGATGGCGCACAAACTGTACATCGGCGGCCTGCCCTTTGCGACGTCGAGCGATCGTCTGCGCGAGGTGTTCGCGCAAGCCGGCGGGGTCGAGTCGGCGACGGTCGTGATGGAGCAAGACACCGGCCGCTCGCGCGGCTTCGGCTTCGTCGAGATGACGACGGCCGAAGAGGCTGAGGCGGCGGTCAAGAAGTTCAACGGTCAAGAAATGGATGGCTGGACGCTGAAGGTCGAGCTCGCCAAGTCCTCGGGCTCGGGCGGCGGCGGGTACCGGAGCGGCGGCCGCGGGGGTCGCTAATTAGAGAGCGCGTCTCGCCGGGCTGGGGCGGGGGCGGCGGCACGTCGCCCCGCCTCAGCCGGTCCTCCTGTCCGCGTCCGTACCGCGCACGTCCAGGCCTCTCGACGTCTGAGGGCGCCGCGCCTGCCCGTGGGAGCGCGATGTTCGCGGATAGGACCAGAGTCCTCCTCGTTCTTTCCCAGAACGTCCTCGACCGGGCCCGGGTCTTCGCCGGGAAGGCGATGACGACGCTCAAGCTCGCGGTGAGCCTTCAGATCGTCCTCCGGGCCCTCATCGAGGAGGGCCTGAAGCGGGGTAACGATCCGGCCCTCCTCGCCAACGTCGAGGGTCAGGCCAAGGCGCTCCGGCACATCCGGAGCCTGCCGCGTCAAGGAGGGAGGGCTGAAGAGGAGCAGGGGAACCGACGGTCTGCGATCCGACGACGGCCGGGCGGTCGTGAGCGGCAGAGGCGCCGGACGTGAGGAGGCGCCAGGAGCGACCCCGTGGCGGGACGAGTCGGAGCCAATGGGCTCGATGCCAGACAACCGTGACGACGACGAACGCTGAGTATGGGCGTCTTTACAAGGAGACGACGATGTCGAAATGGATCGCAGTGACCATCTTGACCGGGGCGGTGGCGGTGATGACGCTCGGCTGCGCCCAGCAGCCGTCAGCCACGGCAGCGGGAATCCAGGACAAGAGCTACACGGTGACGCCGGCGTCGGTGAGCGTGAAGGCCGGAATCCTCACGGGCGAGGTCACGGAGATGAAGGTCACGGAGCGCGTCGAGAATGGCTCCGATCGCGTCGTCTCCCCGGCGAAGCTCACCGGGACGCTCAAGCTGAAGAATACGTCGGCCAATCAGACCGTGCGTCTTGTCGCAGGGAAAATCCAGTACATCGATGCTCAGGGACAGCCCATCAAGCTCGAGGAGTCGCGGACGGAACCGGCGCTCAAGTTCTCCACGTACGGCACCGAGCGGCTCGACCCGGGGCAGGAGGCGACCCAGTCCGTCGACGTGGAATTCCCCGCCGAAGCCCTGAAGGCGAAGCGGCTGAAGGAGATCCGTCTCGAGCTCGCGTATATCCCGTCACCGTATCGGGAAGAGACGGTCAACTTCACCGTGTCGATCAGCGGAGGCAAGTGAGCCCAGGGAGGCGGCACGGCCTCGACACGCTCCACGAGCTGGGCCGGATGACCTGGATCGAAGAGCCGTACGGATGGGTCGCCGCGCCGGAGGAGATCGTGGATGCGCTCTTGCATGATGGCTTCGAAGAGTGCAAGCGCGAAATGACGACGAGCCGGCGGGATAGCCGGCCGGCCGGCGGCGTGTGGCAAGGGATCAACACGCGCACGGGGTCCGTGGCCTCGGCGATCTGGGTGAATCGCCCAGCGTGGCCTGAAGCCATCGTGTTCATCGCGATCGACGGCGAGTCGCTCAATGGCCCTGGCGCCCCGAGCCAGGAGCATGATCCCTAGGTCGGGCCCTCGCCCGCGACCGTGGTGCGGTGCATGACGCGACGGTACCGCGACTCGTCCCACGGGCGGCCACGGTGGAGGACGCAACGGTTGTCCCACATCACGAGGTCCTCGACATGCCACGCGTGGCGATAGACGAACCGCGGCTGGGTCGCGAACTCGAGCAGCTCGCGGAGAAGCCGGCGGCCCTCCTCGACCGGCCAGCCGACGATGTGCGAGGCGTGGGAGCCGAGGTAGAGCGAGCGACGCCCCGTCGCCGGGTGGGTGCGCACCAGGGCCTGCTGGACGGGCGGGAGCGCGTTCCGCTCCTCCTCGGCGAAGTCGCGATAGCCGATGAGGCTCCGCGAGTAGATGATGCTGTGCTCGGCGACGAGCCCGCAAAGCGCTGTCCTCCTCTCCTCCGGCAAGGTATCCCAGGCCGCGCGCAGGTCGGCGAACTCGGTCTCGCCGCCCTCGGGCGGCACCTCGCGCGCCGACAGCAGCGAGGCCATGGCGGGGACGCGCTTGAAGGAGCTGTCCGAGTGCCACAGCTGGTTACCGGCGTTGTACCGGGCGCGCTCGTCGGCGGGGTCGAGGAGGCGGCTCTCCGCGTCGACGTTGGAGATGTCCGAGATCTCGGGACGGGCGACGCGGCGCTTCCGGTCCGTCCGGATGGTGGAGATGCTCGTCTCGAGCGGGCCGAAGCGGAGCGAGAAGGCGATCTGCTGCTCGTCGTCGAGAGCCTGACCCGGGAGCACCAGCACTGCGTAGCGGTGGAAGGCGTCCCGGACCGCGGCGAAGGTGTCGTCGTCGAGTGGCATCCGGAGATCGAGGCCACGCACCTCGGCGCCGAACCCTGGCCCGAGCTCCTTCACCAAGATCCCCATGATCCCCTCCCTGATCCCGGCAGACCGGAGGCTCGCAGGTCCCGCTAGGCGAGCCCGATCGCCTGGGCCACGGTCTCCAGGTGCAGGCCCGGGTCGCCGAAGTCGAGCCGGGCTGCTTGGATGCGCTTGTGGAAGAGGTGGAGGGGGTGCTCCTCGCAGTAGCCGATCGCGCCGAGGATCTGGTGGCCCGTCCGCGCGACCGCGAGGCAGGCGTCGCCGGCGTAGGCCTTGGCCATCGCGACCTCCGCCGTCGAGGGGAACCCCGCCTCCATCTTCCACGCGGCATGGTAGACCAGATAGCGCGCCGCCTCCACGCTGCGCACGAGGTCGGCGCAGTAGTGCTGGATCGCCTGGAACGAGCCGATCGGGCGGCCCAACTGCACGCGCACCTTCGCGTAGTCGACCGCGAGATCCAGGATCCGCTGGGCGCAGCCCACCATCTCGGCGCTCCGGGCGAGCGCGCCGGCGGCGAGGGAGGGGACGAGCGCCTCCCATCCCCGGCCCGGGGGACCGAGCAGATCCTCTCTCCGCACCTCGACGTCGGAGAACACGACCTCGAAGAGCTTCTCGCCCGAGATCGTCTCCATGGGCAGGAGGTCCACGCCGGGCCGGTCCGTCGCGAGCAGGAGAAGGTTGAAGCCGCCGCCGCCGCGCGCGACGACGATGAGGTCGTGGGCGACATGGGCGTCCTTCACGAAGAGCTTCCGCCCGCTCAGCGTGCTGCCCACGTCCCCCCGCAGCGTGAGGGCCTCGGGCTCGAAGGCGGCGCTCTCCTCGACGAGCGCCACCGCGCAGAGCCGGTCGCCAAGCGCCATGGGCGGCAGGAGCCGCTCGTGCTCGGCGCGGGTGCCTGCGGCCAGGATGAGCGAGGTCGCGACGACGGCGCTCTGGATGTACGGGCTCGGGAAGCAGACCCGTCCCATCTCCTCCAGGAGCACGACGACGTCGAGCCAGGACCCGTCGCTCCCGCCGAGGCGCGCGGGGATCAGGAGCCCGGGCCAGCCCAGGGCGGACGCCTCCTTCCAGAGATCTTCGCTGAAGCCACGGTCATCGTGCGCCAGCGCCTGCACCACGTCCGGAGGGCAGCGGCGTGCGAGGAAGTCGCGCGCGGTCGCGACGAGCAGCTCCTGCTGGTCGGTGAGGCGGAAGTCCATCGTCAGCGCCCCGCCCCCGGCTCGCGCGGGAGCCCGAGGCCGCGCGTGGCGACGGTCGTGCGCAGGATCTCGGAGGTACCGCCGGCGATGGTTTGACCGAGGCCCGTCTGGTAGAGGTGCTGGATCCTGCCCTCGAGCTTCGCCCAGCGGGAGCCCTCCCGGAGCGGTCCCCAGAGCCCGAGGATGTCCATTCCCGCGGCCGCGAGCCGCTGGCCCGTCTCGTCGGCGAGCACCTTGACGAGGGCGGACTCGTACGGCGTCGGCAGGCCCCGCTCGAGCATCCAGCCGATGCGATAGAAGAGGAGGCGGAGCGCCTCGATCTCGGTGGCGAGGCCGGCGAGCTGGCGGCGGATGACCGCGTTCCGGGCGAGCGGGACCTCGTGCTGGCGCGTCGTGTTCGCGTACTCGACCAGCTCGCCGAGCAGACGCTTGAGCGCCGGGGCCTTGTAGAACCGGCCCCAGAAGCGGTCGGTGTCGAGCCCCTTCAAGAGCTGCACGAAGCCCTCGTTCTCCCTCCCGAGCAGGTAGTCCCCCGGCACCCGCACGCGGTCGAGGAAGACCTCGTAGTGGTAGACCTCACCCGTGAGACTCCGGATGGGGCGGATGTCCATGCCGGGGAGGGTGTTATCGACGACGAACATACTGAGCCCCTGGCTGCGCCGCGCGCCGGGGCTCGTGCGCGCGAGCACGAGGCCGTAGGTCGAGATCCCGGCGTGACTGCTCCAGATCTTGTGGCCGTTGATGACCCAGTCGTCGCCGTCGCGCGTCCCCTCCGTCCTGAGCGACAGGAGATCGGAGCCGGCGTTGGGCTCGCTGAACCCCTGCCAGAAGGTCGCCTCGCCGCGGGCGATGCGCGGCAGGACCTCACGCTTGAGACGCTCGGAGCCGTATCGGATGATCGCGTCGGCGGTCTCCGCGCAGCCGGCGAGCGGGCCGAAGGGCGCGCCGGCCAGCGCCAGCTCCTCGAACAGGATGAGCTTGTGCATGAGCGAGCGCTCCTGGCCGCCGAACTCCCTGGGCCAGGTCATCGAGAGCCAGCCCTCCGCCGCGAGTGCCCGGAGGAAGGCGCGCGAGTGGGCGCCCGAGCCGTAGCCGGCGTCCATGCCGTCGTGCGGGAAGCGGTCGGGAAGATGGTCCCGGAGGAATCGGCGGACCTCCGTCGCGAAGGCCTGCTCGGCAGCGGTGAACGCGAACTCCATCGGGCCCCTCAGCCGGCGCCATCCGGGGCCGCACCCTCGCGGACGAAGAGGTCCTCCAGCGACTGGCGGACGGGCTGGACGGAGACGAGCCGGCCGCCGCACCGGCGGATCGCGCGGAGCGCCTGGTCCACGTCTCGCTCGGAGGCGACCTCGACCCGCGCGCCGCCCGGGGTCGCGGTGACGCGCGCGCCGTCGAGCGTCTGGAGCGTGGTCCCGATCTCGTCGGGCCGGACGCCGGTGACGGTGATCTCGAGCCGCCCACCGGCGTCGACGCGCTGGAGGTCCCCGAGCCGGCCGAGATGGGCGAGCCGGCCGCGCTGGAGGATCCCCACGCGGTCACAGAGCACCTCGATGTCGGCGAGGATGTGCGACGAGAAGAAGACGGTCGTGCCCTGGGCGCGCAGGGACGCGATGAGATCGCGGACTTCCCGGCGGCCGATCGGGTCGAGGCCGCTCATCGGCTCGTCGAGGACGATCACCTCCGGATCGTTCACGAGGGCCTGGGCGAGCCCGACGCGCTGGAGCATGCCCTTGGACAGCCGCCGGAGCTGCTGGTCCCAGGCGGCCTCTTCCAGGTGCACCCGGGCGAGCAGCTCGGCCGCGCGCGGGCGGCGGCGGGCGCGAGCGTGGCCGAACAACTCCGCGAAGTACTCGAGCAGCTCGCGGGCCGTCAGGTAATCGTAGAAGTAGGGCTGCTCGGGCAGGAACCCGATGCGCGCGTGCATCGCGACGTCGTCGATCGGGCGGCCGCAGATTCGCGCCGTGCCCGCCGTGGGGGCGATCAGGCGCATGAGGATCTTGATCGCGGTCGTCTTGCCGGCGCCGTTGGCGCCGAGGAAGCCGAAGATCTCCCCCGGCTCGACGGTGAGGGAGACGCCATCGAGCGCCCGCACGCGGCGCTTCCGCGCGAAGCCGACGGTGTAGTCCTTCGTCAGGTTCTCGATCTCGATCGCGCTCAATCCCGGGGCACCCTGGAGCGCGGATGGAGCGCCACGGAGCAGCGGCCCTCGACGGCGACGAGGACGTAGGGAGCGCCGGTGGGATCGACCGGCAGGCCGCGCTCGTCGGTCCGGATCCCGGCGCCGCGGAGGCGCGGCGCCACCTCCGACCACGCCGCGGGGCAGCGGCCGGTCTCGGCCGCGTGCGCGGCCAGCAGGCGGCGAAGCGCGTCCCGATCCTCCCACCAGCGGAGCTGCATGAGCCGCCGGAGCGCCCACTGCCGGACCTGCTCGTCCGTGGCCTGCTCCCACATCTTCACGTACATCTCACGCGCGACGGCGGTGTTGCCGCCCTCGGCCTCGACGCGGATCGCCATCGTGTCCATCCACTTCGCCTCGGTCGTGCGCGCGCCGCGCCGGAACGCCTCGGCCGCCGCGCGGTAGTCGAGGTTCTTCCAGTGGATGTAGGCGAGCTGCTGGTGGAGGTACCAGGAGCGAGGGTTCGCCCGGATACCCCGCTCGACGAGCCGCACCGCGGCGGGAACATCGACGGTGGGGAGGATGACGGCCGCGAACTCGTAGACCGCGGTGAAGTGGGGATCGAGGGCCGTCGTCATCTCGAGGAGCTGGCTCAGGACCTTCGGGTTCACGGCCTTGAGCCGGTCGAGCTCTACCATGCTCCGGTCGTCGAGGGTGGTGGTCCCTGCCTGCTCCTGGATCTTCCGGCCGATGTACTGGAGCGAGCGGAGCCAGTACCAGTCGGCGGCCAGGCCGTTGAAGGCAAGGGCGAGGCGGCGCGCGACGTCGCCCGAGAGATAGAGCCCATCGTCCTCGGCCCTGGCGTCGAACTCGGGACGGCGGGTCTCCATCCACTGCGACAGCTCAACGACGGCGGCCAGGCCGGCGACCACGACGAGCGCCAGCGCCGCGTCGCGCCGGCGCGAGCGGGGGAGGGCGGGGACGCTCGCCGCCGCCGCCTCCATCACTTGAAGTCGCGCCGGGTGAAGATCAGCGCCGACCCCGCGAGCAGGACCGCGATGTAGATGAGGGCGTAGAGGAGCACCGTGAGGACATGGTCGGCGGGGGGCATGATCCCGTAGGCCGCGGGCGTGATGTAGCTGAAGTTCGACAGGTTCGGGAGGAGGTAGTAGAGCCCATCGAAGAAGACCCGGGCCGCGGCCGAGTCGAGTGAGGCGCCCATCGTCTTGAGGTCCACGCTGAAGTGGCCGATGACGAAGACGGCGAGAGACAGGAGCGCCGAGAGGATCGGCGACGAGAAGGACGAGAAGAGGAGCGCCACGCCGGTCAGGATCATGAGCTCCAGGTAGATGAGCGCCACCGCGGGCCAGAGGCGGGCCGCCAGGGGCGTGGACCCGCCCTGGACCCCGAGGAGCACCAGCGAGACGCCCGCGCCCATGACCACGACGTTCACGGCCAGCGTCAGGCAGAGGCCGAGGTACTTGCCGACGAGGAACTCCCCGCGCCCGACGGGCTTCGCGAAGATCACGTAGAGCGTGCGGCGATCGATCTCCTTGTAGACCAGGCCGACGCCCACGAAGATCGCGATGAACGCCCCGAAGAGCAGCATGGCGGAGAGCCCGAGGTCGACGATGATCTTGGCATCCTGGGAGGCCGACGCCGCGCCGAGGAAGATCGCGGACACGGTCAGGAGGAGGACGAACAGGACCAGGTTGTAGAGAACGCGGTCGCGGACCGCCTCCCGGAAGGTGTTGCGGGCGATCGTCGCGATCCGGCGCCAGGACGAGCCGTCTACCGCCACGGAGGCATCACTCCCGTTCTCGGGCAGCATCCTATCGGAATCGCAGGGCGGCGGGTCAAGGAAAACTTCGGGCCGGGTGCTAGAATCCGATAGCGATGGTCTGCCCGAGCTGTCGCGCCGAGAACCCGCCGGAGCACCGCTTCTGCGAGCAGTGCGGGACGCCAAGAACCCGAACGTCGAGATCAGCGCGCTGATCAACCTCGCGTTCGACCACCTGAACCTGGGCGAGCCCGAGCGGGCGGTCGTCCAGGCGGAGACGGCGCTGGTCCGGGCCCGGGAGACCGGCTCAATGAAGTATGTCGCCCGATGCCTGGAGCTCAGAGGCGAGGTCGCCTCCCGTGCGGGGCAGTGGGCCGAGGCCCAGGCCGATCTCGGCGAGGCGCTCAGGATCGCGCGGGAGATCGGCTATCCGACGGTCGTCTGGCAGGTTGCCCCTGTCCTGGCGCAGGCCCAGGCCGGCGAGGGCAAGGTGGAGGATGCCCACCGCTCGGCGCGCCTGGCCCGCGAGACTATCGACGCGGTCGTGGCGCGCATTCCCGAGCGGGCGTTGAGACAGGCCTTCCTCGCCTGGCCGCGGGTCGTGGCGGTCGCCTCACGTCGGGCGCATCAGCCGCCATCCCTGAACGGAGTGGTGCGACGGTCTCGGTGGGGCCGGCGCGCCTCAGGTGGGGCGGCCCGGCTCGTGCGATCGAGCGTCGGTCGAGTGATAACCCTTCGAATCTCCGTCCCTCCGTTCTGGCAGTCGGGTTGCACGTTCATCAGACCGGAGCGAACTGGGCAGAGAAAGGAGGATGAGTCATGCGTGCGTTGGCCCCGTGGACGGGAATGACGAGCCTGAGGCAGGAGATGGATCGTCTGTTCGAGCGCTTCTTCGAGCCGCGCTGGGACGCGATCGAGGCGGTCGGCGAATGGGCGCCCAAGGTCGACCTTTCGGAGACCAAGGACGCCGTGATCGTGAAAGCCGAGATTCCCGGCGTCGAGCAGAAGGACCTCCACGTGACGTTCCAGGAGCAGGTGCTGACGATCAAGGGGGAGAAGCAGCAGGAGAAGGAGGAGAAGGACGAGCGCTTCCACCGGGTCGAGCGCTCCTGCGGCGCGTTCGCCCGCTCGATGCGGCTGCCCGCCGCCGTCGACGGCGAGAAGGTGACCGCGAGCTTCAAGGACGGCCTCCTGACCGTCACGCTGCCGAAGGCGCCAGCGGCGAAGGGGACGACGATCCCGATCAAGGCCGCCTAGAAACGGTCCAGCGAGGGGGCGTGGGCCGGTACGAGTTCCTCGAGTCGGTCGCCATCGCCGACTGCGCGGTCGAGGTCGAAGGGCAGGATCTCGACGACCTGTTCGCGACTGCGGCCGGCGCCCTCGCCGAGGTCATGGTCGACCCGGCGACGGTTTCGGCGACCGTCGAGCGAACCGTGACGCTCGCGGCCCCCTCGCTCGAGCTTTTGCTCTACGACTGGCTCTCTGAGCTGATCTTTCTGAAAGATAAGGAGCAGCTCGTGTTCACCCGCGCTCGGGTGAAGGTGTTCCGCGAGGCCACCCCTCGCCTCACGGCCCGTCTCCGCGGGGGCCGGATCGATGCCGAGGGCGTCGAGCCGCGGTCGGACGCGAAGGCGGTGACCTTTCACCAGTTCACGCTCGAGCCGCGCGGCTCGGGCTGGCGGGCGCGGGTCGTGATCGACATCTGAGGTTCCCGCGATGAAGACCCTGCCGGTCGGCGACTGCATCTGGGAGATCCCGCCGAGCGAGAAGCCGGGCATGCTGGTTCCGGCGCGGATCTACGCCTCCGAGTCCCTGCTCCAGCAGATGGACCGGGGTGTCTTCGAGCAGGTGACCAACGTGGCCTGTCTCCCCGGCATCGTCCGCGCCGCGCTCTGCATGCCCGACGGCCACTGGGGTTATGGCTTCCCGATCGGCGGGGTAGCGGCGTTCCGCGCGGACACGGGGGTCATCTCGCCCGGTGGCATCGGTTTCGACATCAACTGCGGGATGCGCCTCCTCGCGACGAACCTCACGGAGGCCGAGGTGCGGCCGAGACTCCCCGAGCTGGTGAACGCCCTCTTCGACGCGGTGCCGTCGGGGGTCGGCGCCAAGGGGTCCGTCCGCCTCTCCGAGGCGGTGTTCCGCCGTGTCATGGTGGAGGGTGCCGGATGGTGCGTCACGGAGGGCTACGGCTGGCCCGAGGACCTGGCAGCCACGGAGGGGGGCGGATCTCTTCCCGGCGCCGATCCCGTGCGCGTGAGCGCCCGCGCGATCGCCCGGGGCCAGGACCAGCTCGGCACGCTCGGCTCGGGCAACCACTACCTCGAGATCCAGGTCGTGCCCCCGGACGGGATCCACGATCGAGCGGTGGCGAGGGTCTTCGGCGTCGAGGGCCCGGGCCAGGTGCTGATCATGCTCCACTGCGGCTCGCGCGGCTTCGGCCACCAGATCGGCACCGACTA
>JACQWC010000211.1 GCA_016209635.1 Candidatus Rokuibacteriota bacterium
CAACATGTTCTACACGGGCGGCCTCGGCGACCTCGCGTACGTCGTGCTCGACGAGTGCCACTACATGGGCGACGAGGGGCGGGGGACGGTCTGGGAGGAGATCATCGTCAACGCGCCGCGGGACGTGCTGCTGGTCGGCCTCTCGGCGACCGTCGCGAACGTGAAGGAGATCGCCGACTGGATCTCCATCGTCCACCGGCCGATCGTGCCGATCTACTCGCCGCGGCGCCCGGTCCCCCTGGCGTACGCCATCGCGGACCTGGCGGGCGAGATCCACGACCTCGACGGCGTCCGCGCCGGGGGCGCCCGCGTGGTCGGCGACGAGTCCCGGGGACCCGACGAGCGCGGACGCTGGTACACGCGGAGGGTCGTCGACCCGGGCGTGCTGATCGAGGCGCTCGAGGCGCGCGGGTGGCTCCCTGCGATCTACTTCATCTTCAGCCGCGCCGGCTGCGAGCGTGCGACGGACGAGATCCTCGCCGAGGGGCGGAGCCTCCTCTCTCGCGTGGAGACCGTGGACGTGGACGCCACGATTCGCGAGGCGCTCGCCGAGACGCCGTCGATCGGCGAGTCGGCGCTGAATCAAAGCGTCTTCCAGGCGCTCCGCCTGGGCGTCGGGCTCCACCACGCCGGGGTCCTGCCGAGTCTCAAGCGGCTGATCGAGGGGCTGTTCGAGCGGGGGCTGTGCAAGGTCGTCTTCGCGACGGAGACGATGAGCCTCGGGATCCACATGCCGGCCCGGAGCGTGGTGCTCCAGGGGCTCCGGAAACGCACGGACCGCGGCTTCCGCTCGCTCTCCCACAACGAGCTGACGCAGATGGCGGGCCGCGCCGGTCGGCGTGGCATCGACGCCGAGGGCCAGTGCGTGATCGCGCTCGACGCGCGCGACGGCCTGGAGGACGTCTTCCGCGTGGTCGACGCGCCGCCCGAGCCGATCGAGAGCCAGTTCAGGCTCGGGTACGGGTCCGTCGCGTTGCTCCTCGGCACGGGCGCCGAGCCGGAGGTCCTCCGCCGGCGGGTCGAGGCCTCGTTCGGCCAGTACCAGAATCTCCGGCGCATCCGCGACACGGAGGCCGAGGTCCGCAGCCTCGAGGCGGCGCTCGAGGAGGCCCGGAGGTACGAGGCGCCGTGCGGCGATTTCGCGCGCATTGGGCGCTACCGGCGCGCGCGCCAGGAGGCGGAGGCGCGGCGGCTCGCCCTCGGCCGGGGCGCCCGGCGGGGCGAGCGCCCGGCGGTCGAGGCCGAGCCCGGCCGCCTGGCGCTGGTCCGGCGCCGGGGCGCGCCGAGTCTCGCGCTGATCCTGGGCGTCCACTCGATCCGGGGCCACCGCGTCCTCATCGACGCGCTCCTGCCCCACGGCGCGGTCGTCAGGCTGAAGGCGGCCGTCATCAAGCGGATCTTCTGGGCCACCCCGCCGCTCCACGTTCCGCGCGACCGCGCCCGGGATCCGCGCGGCCTCCGCCATCTGGCCGAGCGGCTCGAGAGCCTCTCCGTCCCCGAGCTGATCGAGCGGGAGCGCGGGCAAGGGCCTGAGGCCGTCCTCCACGCGATCGAGTGCCACCGGTGCCCCTGGTCGGCGACCGCCGCCTGCGATCGCGCGTGGCGCGAGATCGAGCCGCTCACCGCGCGGCTCGAGCGGCGGCACCAGGCCCTCGAGGAGCGGCGTGGGGCGTACTGGCAGGAGTTCCTGAGCGTCGTCGAGGTGCTCGAGCAGTTCGGCGCGGTCCGCGGCCGGGAGCTCGAGCCGAAGGGGCGGCTCGTGGCGGGTCTGAGGCACGACAACGAGCTGCTCGTCGCCGAGGCGGTCTCGCGCGGCGTGCTCGCCGACCTCGGGGTGGCGGAAGCCGCGTCGGTCTGCTCCGCGCTGCTCGAGGAAGCGCGCTCGGGCGAGCCCGCGATCGCCCGCGGGTTCCTCAGGAAGCGGCCACGGCTCAGGAAGCGGCTCGACCAGCTCGCGGCGGCCGGCCAGGGCCTCCACGAGGCCCAGCGCGCCCGCCGGCTCGAGATGCCGGCCGGCGTGCACCCGGGCTTCATGCCGGCGGTGTTCCGGTGGGCGTCCGGCGAGGACGACTGGAGCGGGATCGTCGAGGAGGCGTTCGGGGGCCACGAGGGAGACTTGGTCCGGGCGATGCGCCGGCTGATCGACCTGCTCCGTCAGCTCGCGGAGAGCGACGAGGTTCCGGCCGAGACGGCCCGGCTCCTCGGGCAGGCGGCCCGGGTGATCGACCGCGGCATCGTGCTCGAGTCCGCGCTGATTTGATCCGTTCCGGCGGCCGACCTGCTATGCTTGGACCGTGAAGCTCCGGCGGGTCACGCTCGCGCTCCTCTTCGCCACGCTCCCCGCTTGCGCCAGCATGCAGGAGCCCGAGGATCAGCGGACGACCCAGGGGCCGACGGCCGAGGAGCTGTGGGTCTACCGGGTGGCCCTCCAGAACGGACGCGAGCCGAACTTCGACGAGCGGCGCTACTGGGAGAACCAGCTCGAGCAGCGCATCACCAAGTATCTGGGCGACCACCCCGAGGTGGCCAACTCGGTCGACGTCTCGACCTTCCGCTTCTTCCACCAGGCCCAGGTCGGCATGAGCAAGGAGCAGGTGCTGATCCTGCTCGGCCCGCCGCTGGCGCTCACCACCGATGCGGGCGAGCTCGAGAAGCTGGCCCGGCGCTACTGGACGGACATGAAGGGGAACGTGACCGAGGCGTGGGCCTACCCCTTCGGGTGGCGCCTCTACTTCAACGGGAGCCGCCTCGCCGACATCACCCAGTACCGCCCCAGGAAGTAGCCGACCCGCCGCACCTCCCGGAGGGAGCGACCGATGATCCGTTCGCGCGTGATGGTGACCAAGGAGATCCCGCTCGCCTCCCGCGGGATGGTCGCCGCGGAGCACCGGCTGGGCGCCCAGGTGGGGGCCCGGATCCTCGAGCGCGGCGGCAACGCGGTCGACGCCGCGGTCGCGACGGCGTTCGCGATGACGGTCGTCGAGCCGTTCATGAGCACGATCGCCGGCTCCGGCACCATGCTGGTGCACCTCGAGCGGAAGGGGGAGACGGTCGCGCTCGACTTCAACGGCTGCGCCCCGTCGCGGGCGCACGAGTCGATGTACCGGCTGATCGGCGGGGTCTCCGACGCGCTCTTCCCCTGGCCGCGCGTCGAGGGCGACGCGAACGTGTACGGCCACCGATCGGTCGCGGTGCCCGGCTCGGTGGCCGGGCTCCTGCTCGCCCTCGAGCGCTACGGGACGATGGAGCCGGCGGACGCGCTGGCGCCGGCGATCGCGCTGGCCCGCGACGGCTTCGTCACGGACTGGTACCTGGCGCTCCACACGGGCAAGTTCATCGAGGAGCTGCTCGAGTTCCCCGAGACCGCCCGCACCTATCTCCGCAACGGCCGGTCGATCCACCGGCCGCCGTCGATGAATCCCGGCGACCGGGTGACCTACCCGGATCTCGCGCGGAGCCTCGAGCTGATCGCGCGCGCGGGGCCGGACGCCTTCTACCGCGGCGCCATCGCCGAAGCGATCGCCGCCGACATGGCGGCGCACGGCGGGCTCGTCAGCAAGACGGATCTCGCCGCCTACACGGTGCGCGTGAGCGAGCCGCTCAGGGGCCGTTATCACGACCTCGACCTCGTCTTCTCGCCCGGAGCCACGGGCGGCCCGACGGCGCTCGAGATCCTGAACATCCTGGCCGAGTTCCCTGGCGAGCGCGTCGGCTGGGAGACGCCCCGCGGCCTGCACCTCCGCGCCGAGGCGGTCCGGCGGGGCTTCCTCGACCGTTTCGAGCACCTGGGCGACCCGATGCACGTCAAGGCGCCGTGGGAGCGCCTCGCGTCCCGCGACTACGCGCGCGACGTCGCCTCCGAGATCCGCCGCGCCCGCCGGCCGGGCGGCGGCGGGGGGCGCGCCCCGCGACAGGACCCGGCCGCCCGGCGGAACGGGCGCGGCGACGTCACGGACTGCACGACGCACGTGTGTGTCGTGGACCGGCAGCGCAACATGGTCGCCCTCACCCACACGGCGGTGTCGCTCTTCGGGTCGCGGATCGTCGTGCCCGGCACCGGCATCCTACTGAACAACGGCATGATCTGGTTCGACCCCGAGCCGGGGAAGCCCAATTCCGTGGCGCCGGGCAAGCGCGGGCTCGTGAACATGGTGCCGGCGCTCGGGTTCAGGAAGGGCGAGCCCTACTTGACGGTGGGGGCGCCCGGCGGCCGCAAGATCGTTTCGGCGATCCCCCAGGTGATCGCGAACGTCGCCGACAATCCCCGGCGGTCGCTGCAGGCCGCGGTCGAGGCGCCGCGGCTCCACACGGAGGGCGCCGAGCTGCAGGTGGACGACCGGGTGGGGGAAGCGACGCTCGCCGCGCTGACGCGGCTCGGCCACGCGGTCGTCCCGAAGGAGGAGGCGTACTCGACGCTCGACTTCGCCCGGCCCATCGCGATCCGCGTGACGCGGGGCGGACTCGAGGCGGGGCTCGATCACCTGTCGGCGGCGGCCGCCGCCGGATACTAGCTCGACGGTCGGGCGGCAACGCGGGAGGAGGATCCACGATGCAGGTACTCGAGGAGAAGGTCAACGCGAGCTGGAAGTACACGAAGGGCGTGCTCGATCGCAAGACGGCATCGCTCTGCTACCTGGCGGCGAACCTCGCCGCCGGCAACACCCACTGAGCGAAGCGGGACCTGGCAGGTGCCAGGGCAGCCGGTGCCACCGAGGATGAGCTGCGGGAGACGATCAGCTTCGCGATCCGCGCGAACGCCGCGAAGACGCACGCGGACATCCTGAAGGTATGGACCGATGGCGGAAGTTAGGCTCACCGCGGCGTTCTCGACCGTTCCCGCCGGAGAGGCCGAGGAGCTGAAGCGCGTCATCACGGAGACCGTGCAGCAGGTCGCCCAGGAGGACGGCACCTTCAAGACGGCGAAGGTCGTCTTCACGGAGTCCGACGAGCGGTGCGGGCTGACGGCCGAGCTGGACGGCGTCAAGAAGGAGGGGGTGCCGCTGCAGCTCGATCTGGAGCAGCTCGAGGACGCAAAGACCTCCGCCGGGGCGCGGGCCCAGCTCAAGGAGGCGCTCCGCCTCTACTTCCGGAAGGTGCTCGGGAAGTGATGTGAGCGGCGACGAGGGCGTCCTCCTCTACGCCTACCGTGGTTGCCTCTTCCGCGTTCCCGACCAGGTCCAGCCACCGAAGGCGGGCTCGCTCTTCTTCTGCCGGAACGTGGGTGTTCGTCCGGGCGAGCGCGTGCTGGAGATCGGGGCCGGGCTCGGGCTCGCCGCGGTGCTCGCCGCGAAGGCGGGCGCCGGCGTGATCGCGACCGACGTCGTGCCCGAAGCCGTCGAGGCCATCAGGACGAACGCGGCGCTGAACGGCGTCGCGATCGACGTCCGGCTCGGCGACTGCTACGCCCCCGTCGCCGGCGAGCGCTTCGATCTCATCTGCACGAACCCCCCCCAGATGCCCACGCCCCCCGGGCGCGCGCGCGGCGATCCCGCGGCCGCCGCCGACAACGGAGGCCTCGACGGGTGGGAGATCCTCGATCGCGTCATCGGGGGCGCGCCGGAGCACCTCCGGCCGGGCGGCCGACTCGTGTTCACGATCTTCGCGTTCCTTGGGAGGAAGACGGCCTACGCGAAGCTCGAGGCCCGGAGGCTCGCCCCGGCGATCCTGGCGAGCGAGGTGCAGGGGTTTCCCCGGATCGGGTACGAGCGGCTCGATCACCTGAGGAGCCTCGACGCCGAGGGCACGCTGCCGGCGATGGGGCTCCCATCGACCGTCGAGCGGCTCGTGATCCAGGGGACTCTCGCCCGCGCGTGAGGAGGGGGCCATCCGCCGGCTGATCGTCAACGCCGACGATTTCGGGCTCGCCCCGGGCGTCAGCCTTGGCATCCTCGCCGCCCACCGCCACGGGGTCGTGACGAGCACGACCGTGCTGGTGACGGCGGCGATCGACGACGACGTGCTGGCGCGGCTGCGCGACTCCGATCTCGGCGTTGGCCTCCACGTGAACCTCACGCTGGGGCGGCCGCTGACGCCGGGGCGCTCGCTGACCGACGGGGCCGGCGCGTTCCGCCGCGACGCGCGGCGGCAGGCCGCGACCGCGGACGCCAGGGAGGTCGAGCGCGAGATCGACGCGCAGATCGACCGGTTCCTCGACCTCCTCCGACGGCCCCCGACGCATCTCGACACCCATCACCACGTCGGCCTCTACGAGCCCGTCCACGGGATCGTTCTCGCCGCCGCCCGGCGCCTCGGCGTCGCGGTGCGGAGCCAGAACGCCGCTGCCCGGACGCGCGCCCGGAGCGCCGGGCTCGCGACCCCCGATCACTTCTTCGGCGAGTCGGGACCCGAGCCCTACTGGTCATCGGCCCGAACGCTCCGCCATCTGCGCGAGCTGCCCGCCGGCGTCTCGGAGTTCATGACGCACCCGGGGTGGTTCGATGAGAGCCTCGCCTGGAGCCGGTACGGGCGACAGCGCGAGGTCGAGATGGTCGGTGTGGGCACGCCGCCCGCGCGCGCGGCGGCGCAGGCCCTCGGCATCGCGCTCGCGACCTTCGCCGGTCTCTAGCCCGCTGGTGAAGCGCGTCCTCCTCGGCGTCGATGTCGGCGGCACGACGACGGCCGCCGGCCTCGTGACGGCGGCGGGCCACGTGCTCGTGGAAGAGCGGGCGCCGACTCACCACGCCGGGCCGCGGACCGCGAACCGGACGATCGTCGAGCTGATCGGGTCGCTCCGCCGACGCGCGGCGCGGGACGGGCTCGCCATCGAGGGCATCGGGGTCGGCGTGCCCGGCATCGTCGACGCGGCGAGCGGCCGGATCGGGGACGAGGCGCCCCACGTGCCCGACCTCGCGGGTCAGCCCCTCGGGGCGCGCCTGGGGAAGCGGTTCGGCCTTCCTGTCTTCGTCGACAACGACGTGAACGCCCTGGCGCTGGCGGAATTCGTCTTCGGGCATGGGCGGCGCGCGCGGTCGCTGGTGGTCCTGGCGCCCGGGACGGGCTTCGGCGCGGGCGTTGTGCTGGACGGCCACCTTGTGCGGGGCGCCCACGGCTTCGGTGGGGAGTTCGGTCACGCGCCGGTGAAGTTCGACGGCCCGCCCTGCTGGTGCGGCGGCCGCGGGTGCCTGGCGCTCTACGCGAGCGGCCGTGGCATCGCCGAGGCGGCGCGCGCGCGCGTGGCGTCGACGGCGGGCGCGCCGCTGCTCGCCGCGGCGGGCGGCGACCCGGCCGCAATCACGGCGCCCCTCGTCTTCAGGGCCGCGGAGGCAGGTGACGCGGTGGCCGTGTCCGTGGTAGACGAGGCGTGCCGGGCGCTGGGGGCGATGCTCGGGGTCATCGTCAACGGGCTCAACCCCGAGGTCGTCGTCATCACGGGCGGGGTGGCGGCCTCGCTCGCGCCGCTCGAGCGCAGGATCCTCGGCGCGGCGGGCGAGTACGCCTTCCGCCGGGCCCTGGTGAGGACACGGGTGGTGATCACCCCGGCGGACAAGCGCGTGACGATGCGGGGTGCGGCGGCGCTGGTGCTCTACGAGAGAGAGCTCGCGCGCGGGCGGGCCCGGGAGCGGGGAGCGCGCGCGGCCGGGCGGGCCGCGGGCTCCCGGCGGCGAGGGGGGAAGCGATGAAAGCCATCACCTTTCACGGGGTCGGCGATGTGAGGGCGGAGCGGGTCCCAGACCCGAAGGTCGTCGACCCGACCGACGTCGTCCTCAGGATCACCACGGGCGCGATCTGCGGCTCGGACCTCCACCAGTACCACGGGCGCGGCGGCACGCTGGTGGAGACGGGCGCGGTCATGGGCCACGAGTTCATGGGCATGGTCGAGGCGGCGGGGCCGGAGGTGCGGGAGGTCCGGGTGGGGGACCGCGTCGTGGCGCCATTCTCGATCTCGTGCGGTCGCTGCGAGTGGTGTCTCCGGAAGCTGCCGACCCAGTGTTCGACGACCGGGCGCGCCGTGTTCGGGGGCCGCTTCGGCAAGGTCTTCCCCGGTGGTCAGGCCGAGCGGATCCGCGTCCCGTTCGCCGACTACCTCTGCGAGAAGGTGCCGGCCGACATGTCGGACGAGGATGCCCTCTTCCTCGGCGACATCCTCTCGACCGGTTACGCGTGCGCCGAGAACGGATCGATCCGCCCCGGGGACACCGTTGCCGTCTTCGGCGCAGGCCCCGTCGGACTCCTGGCGATGCAGTCAGCCCAGCTCTTCGGCCCTGCGCGGGTCTTCGCCGTCGACCGGGTGGGCTACCGGCTGGCGCTCGCGGAGGAGTTCGGCGCCGAGCCCATGAACCTCGACCGCGGCGACCCCGCCGCCGAGCTTCGCGCGCTGACCGGCGGGCGGGGCCCCGACGTGGTCCTCGAGTGCGTGGGTCACGAGGTGCCCTTCACCCAGGCGATCGAGGCGGTGCGGGCCGGCGGCACGGTCTCCTCGGTCGGCGTGTACGTGGAGCCGTCGATGGGGTTCCCGGCGCGCGAGGCGTTCTTCAAGGACCTCTCGCTCAAGATGGGCATCTGCAACGCGCGGAACTACATGCGGCCGCTCCTGCCCCTGGTCCGGAACGGCAAGCTCACGCCCGCGCGGATCGTCACCCACACGATCGGCCTCGACGAGGCCCCGCGCGGCTACGCCATCTTCGACCGGAAGGAGGACCGCGCGATCAAGGTGATGCTGAAGCCGTAGGGGGCGGGTTGCGCAGCAGCTTGGAATGGGCAAGGATCGACGGCGAAGGACAGGACGGCCTGGAGGCGTGGCGCACGCGTGCGCTTGCCGACCGCGACGTGATCTACGTCTACCTCGATGGCTTCGCCCTGCGCCTCCGCAGTGCCGGGAAGGTGGTCAGCGTACCGGTGCTGGGCGTGGTCGGAGTCCTCCCCGACGGGCGCGAACACCTGCTCGCCCTCGAGCTGTGCGGCGGCGAGTCCTTCGAGGCGTGGAAAGGCCCCTCGATGATCTCGCCGCTCGGGGCCTCCGAACCCCGGTGCTCCGCATCATCGACGGCAATCCGGGGCTACGGCGCGCGGTCGGGCTCGTGTGGCCCAGGGCCGCGGTCCAACGCTGCTGCGTCCACAAACTGCGCAACCTCGAACGTAAAGCTCCGAAGCACGCGCTCGCGGACATTCGCGACGACTACCATAACGTGATTGAGCGGCTCCACGAGGAATTCCGGCGCCGCGTGAAGACGCAAGGCTCGCTGCCGAGCGAAGACCCGGCGCTGATCGTGCTCTTCAGCCTCGTGGTGAGTGGGCAGATCGAGTTGCGCAGGATCGACGGCTGGCGGAAGATGGCCGCTGTGCTAAGCCAGCACACGGCGGTGGCGGCATGATGATCATACCCGCTCCGCTCACAGCCGTCCTCGCCCTCGGCCTCCTCGCCGCGCCTGTCGTCGCCGAGGCTCAGCAAGAGCGGAAGATTGCCCGGATCGGCGCACTAATGACTGGTGTTCCTTCCGCCGCCAGGCCCTACATCGAGGGGTTCGGTCAAGGGTTGCGGCAGCTCGGCTATCGCGAGGGCGAAAACATTACCGTAGAGTACCGATACGTGGAGGGAAAGGTCGATCAGCTCCGCGACGCCGCAGCGGCCCTCGTTCGCGCCAAGGTTGATGTCATCGTCGCGTGGGGCACACCAGCGGTCATAGCTGCCAAGCAGACGACAAGCACTGTTCCCATCATCTTCGTAGCAGTGGGCGATCCGGTCGGAACCGGGCTCATTGCCAGCCTTGCGAGGCCCGGCGGCAACATCACAGGATTGACGAACATGAGCGCCGAGCTGAGCGCCAAACAGCTGGCGCTGCTCAGAGAGGTAGTTCCGGGGTTGACCCGGGTTGCCGTGCTGCGAAATCCGACCAATCCAGTTTCCGCACCCCAGCTGATATGGACGCAAGTCGCGGCCCCCCCATTGCGAGTACAGCTCCAGGTCATCGATGTGCACGATCCCCAGGGGCTTGAGGCCGCGTTCTCAGAGATGACCAGAGAGAAGGCTGGCGCCGTCACAGTGCTCGCGGACCCGATGTTTCTCAGTCAGCGGGCACGGATCGCGGACCTTGCGGTAAAGAGCCGGCTACCGACGACGTTCAATTGGGGGCAGTACGCGGAAGCCGGGGGCCTTATCGCCTATGGACCGAGCCTGGCCGAGTTGTGGCGGCGGACCGCGACGTTCGTGGACAAGATCCTCAAAGATGCCAGACCGGCCGAGCTGCCGGTCGAGCAGCCCACCAAGTTCGAGCTGGTCATCAACCTCAAGACCGCGAAGGCGCTCGGGTTGACGATCCCGCCGTCGCTGCTGCTGCGAGCGGATCAGGTCATTGAATGATATGACTACCGGAAGCTGCGTCCGGGATTTTCCACATCACACGGGACACCACCCCTCGAGGACGCAGGCATATGTGGATGGCTGGGGCTGGCACTGCCGGCTCGGACAGATACAATCCGCAATCCCAAGAGGCGAGTGTCAGCGGCGTTCTACAGACAAACAGGACGACCCTACCGAAGACGTCGAGCTCGAATCGAGGTTGTGCGTCATGCACACGGGCCCGACGTCGCGAGGAACCCATCGTCGCGTAACGCGCTCGCATCGATCGAGGCCTGTCTGCGGGACTGCGAGGCGGTCGCGGGCGCGGTGGGCACGACAGGGGTGCGGGACGCGCAAGACCATGGGCGTATGATTGTAGGGTGAACCACCTGGAGCACGAGCTGCGCAAGGTCGTCTCGGGCGACGTCCGGTTCGACGCCCACTCGCGCCTCCTCTACTCCACTGACGCGTCGATGTACCAGGTCGAGCCGATCGGAGTGGTCATCCCGCGGCACGCTGACGACGTCGAGGCGGCGTTGGACGTGGCACGGCGGAACCGGGTCGCGATCCTGCCGCGCGGCGGCGGCACGTCGCTCACGGGCCAGACCGTGAACGCGGCGCTCGTCCTCGACTTCTCGCGGCACCTGAACCGCGTCCTCGACGTGAACACGGAGGAGCTGTGGGCCCGCGTCGAGCCGGGCGTGGTCCAGGACGAGCTGAACCACCACGTGCGGCCGCTCGGGCTCCTCTTCGGTCCCGACACCTCGACCTCCAACCGCGCCACGCTGGGCGGGATGATCGGCAACAACTCCGGCGGCGCGCACTCGATCGCGTACGGCCTGACGGTGGAGCACGTGATCGAGCTGACGACCCTCCTGGCCGACGGCACCCGCGTCGTCTTCGGGGAGGTGACGCCCGAGGAATTCGCGGCCAAGGAGCGGCGGCCGGGTCTCGAGGGGCAAATCTATCGCGAGGTCGCCGGGATCCGTGAGGAGTACCGGGACGAGATCCTGGCGCGCTATCCGGCCTGGTGGCGGCGCGTCGCGGGGTACAACCTGAACGAGCTGGTCGCGGAGTCGCGTCGCCCCTCTCTCGGGCCATCTGCGGGCCTTGCCGGCGTCTCCCGGCCGCTCAACATGGCCCGGCTCTTGGTCGGCGCCGAAGGCACGCTCCTGACGGTGCTCGAGGCGAAGGTGCGGCTCGTCCAGCGCCCGAAGGCGACGGCGCTCGACGTGCTCCACTACCACGACATCCAGGAGGCGCTCGAGTCCTCCCAGGCGATCCTCGAGACCGGTCCGTACGCCGTCGAGCTGACGGACAAGCTGATCCTCGACCTCGCGCGGGGCAACATCGAGCAGTCCAAGCGCATGGGCTACGTCGCGGGCGATCCCGCCGCCATCCTGATCGTCGAGTACGCGGGCGAGACGGAGGCGGAGGTCCGGGCGAAGGTCGAGGCGCTCGAGGCGCGGCGGAGGACCGAGCGGCTCGGCTACGCGAGCCACATCACCTCCGACCCCGCCGAGGCGCAGTCGATCTGGAAGCTCCGCAAGGCCGGGCTCGGGCTCCTCCTCGGCATGAAGGGCGACAAGAAGCCCATCGCCTTCGTCGAGGACACCGCGGTCGAGCCGAGGCACCTGCCGAAGTTCGTCGCCCGCTTCCGGGACATCCTCGCCAGGCACGACGCGACCGGCGCCTACTACGGCCACTGCTCGGTCGGCTGCCTCCACTTCCGGCCGGTGATCGACCTCAAGAC
>JACQWC010000212.1 GCA_016209635.1 Candidatus Rokuibacteriota bacterium
ATCCAGGACCGAGAACGGGTCGTGCGGCAGGAGCCCCTTCTGGAGATAGTCCGGAAGGAACTTGGCCACGTCGTCCCGGCTGTAGCCGAACGTCAGCTGCGTGAGGTCGTTCGTCCCGAACGAGAAGAATTCCGCGTCGCGCGCGATCTGATCGGCGAGGAGCGCCGCCCGCGGCACCTCGATCATGGTCCCGATGAGGTACTGCACCGGCACGCCCATCTCGGCGATGATGCCGTCGGCCACCTTCTTGGTCTGATCGTAGGTGTACCGCATCTCGCCGACGGTGCCCGTGAGCGGGATCATGATCTCCGGCTCGACCTGGACCCCCGCCGCCGCCGCCGTGCACGCCGCCTCCATGATCGCGCGCACCTGCATGCCGTAGATCTCGGGGAAGGTGATGCCGAGCCGACAGCCCCGATGGCCCAGCATCGGGTTGGCTTCCTGCAGCGAGCGCACCTTCACCATCATCTCCTCGAGCCGCTCGCGCGCCGGGCTGATCCCGCGCGCCTCGAGCCGCGTGTACTCCTCGAGGAGATCCGTGTAGCGCGGCAGGAACTCGTGGAGCGGCGGGTCGAGGAGGCGGATGGTCACCGGCAGCCCGTCCATGGCGCGGAAGATCCCGATGAAGTCCTCGCGCTGGAAGGGCAGGAGCTTCTTGACCGCGGCGTGGCGCGTCGCCGCGTCGGTCGCCATGATCATCTCGCGCACGAGCGGGATGCGGTCCGCGGCGAAGAACATGTGCTCCGTCCGCACGAGGCCGATGCCCTCGGCGCCGAACTCGCGCGCCTTGCGCGCGTCCTCCGGCGTGTCGGCGTTGGCCCGCACGCCGAGCGTGCGCACCCGGTCCGCCCAGCCGAGGAACTCCTTGAACTCCGGGGCGAGCGCCCCGTCGATCGTGGGGACACCGTCGAGGATGACCTCGCCGGTGCCGCCGTCCACGGAGATCACGTCGCCCTCCCGGACGATCCGCCCGCCCGCCTCGAACACCCGGCGCTCGGGGTCGACGACGACGTCGCCCGCGCCCACCACGCATGGCTTGCCCATGCCGACCGCCACCACCGCCGCGTGCGACGTCCGGCCGCCGCGCGAGGTGACGATGCCTTGCGCCGCGTACATCCCCGCGACGTCCTCCGGCGAGGTCTCCGGCCGCACCAGGATCACCCGCTGGCCCTGCTTGGCCCACTCCACCGCCCGGTCCGCATCGAACACGACCTGACCGACTGCGGCGCCTGGGGCCGCCGGCAGGCCCTTCGCCAGGAGGCGCCCGCCCGCGATCGCCGCGTCCTTGGCGGCCGCCTCGAAGCCGGGGTGCAGAATCTGGTGCAGGTCCTGGGGCCGCACGCGCAGGAGCGCCGTGTGCTGGTCGATCACGCTCTCGCGGACGAGGTCGACCGCCACCCGGACTGCCGCAGCGGCCGAGCGCTTGCCCGAGCGCGTCTGGAGGAGGTAGAGCGTGCCCTCCTGGATGGTGAACTCGAGGTCCTGCATGTCCTTGTAATGCCGCTCGAGGCGATCCGCGATCGCGACCAGCTCGTCGTAGATCGCGGGCATCCGCCGGTGCAGGTCGTCGATGTGCTCGGGCGTGCGGATCCCGGCGACGACGTCCTCGCCCTGAGCGTTCGCGAGGAACTCGGCGTAGAAGCGG
This sequence comes from Candidatus Rokuibacteriota bacterium, assembly GCA_016209635.1. GTDB lineage: Bacteria > Methylomirabilota > Methylomirabilia > Rokubacteriales > CSP1-6 > JACQWC01. Next base: position 1,646 of record JACQWC010000212.1, read on the forward strand.
CGCTCGCCGGTGCGCGGGTCGCGTGTGAAGCCCACGCCGGTGCCGGAGGTCTCACCGAGGTTGCCGAACACCATCGCCATGACGGTCACGGCCGTGCCCCAGTCCCCGGGGATGCCGTGGATCCTCCGGTACTCGGTCGCCTTCTTGGCGAACCACGAGTCGAAGACGGCCTTGAGGGCCAGCTCGAGCTGCTCCTTCGGGTCCTGGGGAAACGGCGCGCCCGTCCGACCGCTCACGATGTCCTTGAACGCCTGGGTGAGCTTCTTGAGCTGGTCGGCCGGCACCTCGGGGTCGGTCTTGACGCCGAGCCGCGCCTTCAGCGCGTGGAGGTGCTCGTCGAACGCCTCGCGCCTGATCCCGAGCACCACGTTCCCGAACATCGTGATGAAGCGGCGGTAGCAGTCCCACGCGGAGCGCTCGTTACGCGTGCGGGCCGACAGCCCCTCGACGGTCGCGTCGTTGAGGCCGAGGTTGAGGACGGTCTCCATCATCCCCGGCATCGAGACGCGGGCGCCGGAGCGGACGGAGAGGAGCAGGGGACGCTGCGGCTCGCCGAACCCGAGCCCCGTTTCCTGCTCGAGCCGTTCGAGGTTGGCGAGCGTCTGCTCCCACAGACCCGCGGGGAGCTGGCGCCCGCCGCGGTTGTAGTGCGCCCACGCCTGGGTCGTGATCGTGAACCCGGGCGGCACGGGGATGCCGAGATTCGTCATCTCGGCGAGCTCGCAGCCCTTTCCGCCGAGGAGGTTCCGCATGAGGGACGAGCCCTCGGCCTTCCCCGATCCGAAGAAGTAGACGTATTTCGCCATGGATCCTCGGTCAGCCCCCGTCGCGACCAAAAAAGTCTTTCAACACTAGCGGATGCGGCGCACCACTGTCAATCTCTCGTCCTCCCGCCGTGGAGCCCCGGGGCCCGCTCCAGCGTCGCGCCCGAAAAAACTAGGGCCACGGGTCGATTGAACCCGTGGCCCCAACACCCTCCATCTCGCCACGGGCCCGACTCCTGCCCGTGGCATCCCGCGCGTCGCTTAGCTCGGGGATGCTCCGGGCAGGCCCGGCAGCGCCAGAAGAATCAGGTCCAGCAGGAGCGCGCGCGAGGTCCGATTCATTGCGAGACACTATACGCGAACGCGCGTGGGCCGGTCAAGCGGGTCACTCACCGCCCCCGCTTCTTGCGCGCGCCGGCGTCCGGGCCCAGCACCAGCGCCTCGACGGCGACCAGGTGATCGAGCATCGCCTGGCGCGCCCCGGCCTCGTCACGCCGGGTGATCGCCTCGAGAATGCGGCGGTGGTCCCGATGGGAGCGCGCCGGGCGCCCGGGAGTGTTGAGCGACTCCTCGCGGCTCTGCGTGAGGAGGTCCATGATCGCGTGCGCGATGCGCGTGATCGCGCGGTTGTGCGCGGCCGTCCCGATCGCCCCGTGGAACGCCGCGTCCTGGGCCAGGCCGGTCCGGCCGGCCGCGATCTCCTTGGCCTGCTCCTCCAGGATCCGCTCCATCTCCTGGACCTCGTCGGGCGTCGCGCGCTGCGCCGCGAGCGCGGCGATGGACGGCTCGAGCAGCCGCCGCGCCTCGAACAGCTCGGCGATGGCCTCGCGCTGCGAGGCGATGATCAGCGCGAGGGGCTCGACCAGGGACTCCACCGAGATCTCGCGGACGAAGGTGCCCTCGCCCGGCCGGATCTCGAGGAGCCCCAGGCTCTCGAGCGCGCGCAGCGCCTCCCGGACCGACGTGCGGCTCACGACGAACTTGTCGGCGAGGTCGCGCTCGGGCGGGAGCCGGTCGCCGCTCTTGAGACGCCCTTCGGCGATCATCGCCTTGATCTGGCGCACGATCTCCTCGTAGATCCGCGTCGACTTGATCGGCGCCACGTCGGGCCACTGCATCTCCGACCCCGCCCCGCTCAACTGCGGCTCTCCGCCGCCTCGGCGCGCCCCTCCGTCCGTCGGCGCGCCACGACCCAGCCGATGAGCATGATGCCGCCGGCGAGGACCAGGCGCAGCGCCCACTCGACGATGTCGGGGACCTCGCCGACGCGGCGCATGAGGAACTTGTCGTGGACGATCATCTTGCCCGCGACCTCGCCGAGGATCCCGCCCGCCAGGAGGATGATCCACGCGTAACGGTTCATGAGCGTGGCGAGCAGGCCGCTGCCCCAGACGACGATCGGGATGGAGAGCCCGATGCCGAACACGACGAGCCGGAGGTCCCCCCCGGCCGCGCCGGCGACGCCGATCACGTTGTCGAGGCTCATCACGACGTCCGCCACGATGATGATCCAGATCGCCTCGAGCAGGGTCGTGCCGTGGCGCACGCGGTCGTCGCCGGGCCCCCCCTCCTCCTGGAGTACCAGCTTGATGGCGATCCACACGAGCAAGAGGCCCCCGACGACTTGCAGGAACGGGATGTGGAGCAGATAGGTGACGACGGTGATGAAGATGAGCCGCAGCCCCACCGCGCCGACGGTCCCCCAGATGCGCCCGAAGAGTTGCTGGCGCTTGGGCAGGGTGCGGACGGCGAGCGCGATGACCAGCGCGTTGTCCCCGGCAAGGGCGAGGTCGATGAGGACGATCTTGGCGACGCCGATCAGGAATTCCAGGCTCATGCGCCCCTCGGAGGCACCGGGACCCTCAGTGCTCGGCCCCGGCCGGCTGCGGCGCCGGGCGGCCCCGCAACCGGCGCCAGTACGGCGTCAGCACGGGCAGGGCGAAGAAGAAGACGGCGACCGCCGTGATGGCCCCCGCGATGGGCCGGTTGAAGAAGATGACGAGCGAGCCCTGGGACATGATGAGGCTCTGCCGGAGGGCGTTCTCGGCCATGTCGCCCAGCACGAGGGCCAGGACGAGAGGCGCCAGTGGGTAGTCGAGTTTCTTGAAGACGTACCCCACCACCCCGAAGATCAGCATGTACCAGATGTCGATCATGCTGTTGTGCACGGCGTACGAGCCGATGGCGCAGACGACGACGATGAGCGGGGTGAGGATGGCGAAGGGGATCCGGAGGATCGCCGCGAAGAACGGCACGAACGCCAGCACCATGAGCACGCCGATGATGTTGCCCGTGTACATGCTGGCGATCAGCCCCCAGACGAAATCAGGGTTGTCGACGAACAACATCGGCCCGGGCTGGAGGCCCCAGATGATGAGGCCCCCCAGCATGACGGCGGCCGTCGGCGAGCCGGGAATCCCCAGCGTGATCATCGGCAGCATCGCCGCCACGCCCGCCGCGTGGGCGGCCGTCTCGGGCGCCACCAAGCCCTCGAGCTCGCCCTTCCCGAACCGCTCGCCCCGCTTCGACAGCCGCTTGGCGAAGGCGTAGCTCATGAAGGAGGCGGGCGTCGCGCCGCCCGGCTTGAAGCCCATCCAGAACCCGATGAACGAGCCGCGGACGAAGGTCCGCCAGTAACGCGGGAGGACCTTCCACGTCTCCAGGACCACGCGCAGGTTCATCCCTGTCCGGGCGCCATGGAAGGAGAGGCCCTCCTCGACCGACAGGAGGATCTCCCCGATGCCGAAGAGCCCGATGACCGCGATGATGAAGTCGAAGCCTTTCATGAGGTCGGTGACGCCGAACGTCAGGCGGAGCTGGCCCGTCACGATGTCGAGCCCCACGGCGGCGAGGATGAAGCCGATCAGGATGGACACGAGCGACTTGAGGGGGTTCCCTCCGCCGAGGCCGATGAAGCTCGAGAAGGTCAGGAACTGGATGGCGAAGAACTCGGGCGGCCCGAACTTCAGCGCGATCTCGGCCAGGATTGGGGCGAAGAACGTGATCAGCACGATGGAGAAGAACGCGCCGACGAAGGAGGAGGTGAACGCCGCGGTGAGCGCCTGGCCGCCCTGGCCCTGCTTGGCGAGCGGGTAGCCGTCGAAGGTCGTCGCGACCGACCACGGCTCGCCCGGGATGTTGAAGAGGATCGACGTGATGGCGCCGCCGAAGAGCGCGCCCCAGTAGACCGAGGTCAGGAGGATGATCGCGGAGGTGGGCGGCATCGTGAACGTGAGCGGGAGCAGGATCGCGACGCCGTTCGCGCCGCCGAGCCCCGGCAGCACGCCGATGATGGTGCCGAGCGCGATGCCCACGACGGCGACGAAGAGGTTGAACGGCGTGATGGCCACCTGGAAGCCGAGGGCGATGTTGTCGAGGCCCATGCGTCAATACCCGAGCCAGCGTTCGAGCGGGCCCTTGGGCATCGGCACGAGGAACCACTTCTCGAAGACGAGGAACGTGAGGAGGGGGATGCCGAGGGAGAGGCCCACGACCGACGCCCAGCGGTGGCGGCCGACCCATCGCATGTAGAAGCCCAGGTAGAGGGCCGCGGCGACGTAGAGGCCGACGAACTGCATCACCACGACCATGGCGGCCGCCGGCCAGAGGACCTTGAGCACGGGCCCGAGCTGCTCACGCCTCACGAACGGCTTCGCCCGGCGCCGCCACGCGGCCTGGAGGAAGATCACGGCGCTCGCCATGACCAGGACGAAGGCGAGCCAGAACGGGAAGAACCCGCTCTTCGGACCGTCCGTGCCCCACCCGATGCCAAGCCGGACGGCGTCGACGATCACGACGCCGCCCAGCAGCATCAGGAGGGTCGCGGTGATGAGATCGGCCGCGCGCATCCTACTTCTTCAGCAGCCCGCCCTTCGTCATCAGGTCCTTGTGGAGCTGCTCGGCGCCCTCGACCCACTTGACGTACTCGGCGCCCGTCGCGAACGCCGGCTTCAGGGCGCCCTTCGACAGGTACGCCTTGAACTCCGGCGTGTCGTAGACCTTCCGGAGGAAGTCCACGTACCACTCCGTGGCCTCCTTGGGCATCTCCGGCGGGCCGAAGATCCCGCGCAGCATGTTGTACTGGATGTCCAGGCCGAGCGCCTCCTTGACGGTCGGGATGTCCTTCCAGTCGGGATCGGGGATGCGGCTGGCGTCGAAGACGGCCAGCGGCCGCACGCGACCGGCCTTCCAGTGGCTCACGCACTCGATCGGGTTGTTGACCGTCGAGTCGACGTGATTTCCGACCAGGTTGACGCACACCTCGCCGCCGCCCTTGAACGGCACGTAGGTGAACTTGAGCCCGAGCGCCTGCTCGACCTGGATCGTGATGATCTGGTCCTCCTGGGCCGAGCCGGTCCCGCCCATCTTCATCCTCTCGGCGCCGCCTGCCCGCTCTTTGACCGCGGCGAGGTATTCCTTCGCCGTCTTGTAATCGGCCTTGTCGGGGCGGCCCGTGTTGACCCAGAGAATGAACTGATCGAGCGCCATCCGCGCGATCGGCGTCAGGTCCTTCCAGTTGAAGGGCACGCCCGTGTGGAGCGGCGTGGTGAAGAGGTTCGACAGCGTGATGATGATCGTGTGGGCGTCGCCCCGCTTGCCCTTGACGTGGAGGAACCCCTCGGCCCCCGCGCCGCCGGACTTGTTGACGACGATGATGGACTGAGGCGACAGCTTGTGCTTCTCGGCGATGCCCGCGATGAGCCGCGCCATCTGGTCGGCGCCGCCGCCCGTCCCCGCGGGGATGACGAACTCGACCGGCTTGGTCGGCTCCCAGGCGGCGCCCGCCGGGAGCGCCGCGACCAGGACGAGAAGGAGCGTGATGATGAGTTTCATGACTGACTCCTTTCCAAAGCGCCTTCGTTCCAGGTGAGACGCGACGGGCCGAGCCCCAGAGGTAGGGACTCGGCCCGGTTGCTCAGAGACCGAACGGGCGATCGCGGCTGGCACGCGTGACGATCAAGGGCCCGGGGAGAATCAGCTCGCCGCCAGGGCCGCCTTCGTGGCTTCGAGCCGCCGGAACGGCACCACGGCCGGGATCTCCCACTTCTCCCACATCTCGTCGACCTTCGCCTGGAAGTAGGCGAGGTCCTCCTCGATGAAGTGGGCGAAGCGGCCCTGCTTCAGGAGGTACTCGCGGACCGGCTTGCGCTTGCGGCCCTCGACGAGCGCCTTGGTCTTGCCGTAGTACTTGATGACGCCGTCCTCGACCTCGTACAGGGGGAAGATCCCGGTCTCGATCGCCAGCTCGCCCAGCTCGTGCGACAGCATCGGGTCGTAGTCCCAGCCCTTCGGGCAGGGATCGAGCGAGTGGATGAAGGTCGGGCCGCCGATGGTCAGCGCGCGGCGGACCTTGTTCATCATCTCGACGGCGTACGAGGCGCAGACCGTGGCGACGTAGCGGCATTCGGGGTGGCCGGCCGCCATCATGCCCGCCATGTTCTTCTTCCAGCGCTTGTGGATCAGGCGGTGCACCTTGCCGGGCGGGCTGA
>JACQWC010000217.1 GCA_016209635.1 Candidatus Rokuibacteriota bacterium
CACCCGTTCCCATACCGAACACGGAAGTTAAGCCCTCCAGGGCCGATGGTACTGCGCTGGTAACGGCGTGGGAGAGTAGGTCGCTGCCGGGGTTCATTTGATCGAGGGGGGCAGCTCGCCCCCCTCGAACTCCCCCGCGACGCCCGGGTCATGCGACCCGGGCGTTCTCGCGTCTGCAGGGCGCGCCTGGCTGATGAATGACGGTTGAGATCCGAGAGGTGACAGAGGGCGATCGGCCGTGGGTAACGCAGCTCTTGCGGCGAGACTGGGGCTCCGTAACCATCGTGTCCCGCGGGCGGGCCCACCGAGCCGACCTCTTGCCCGGGTTTGTCGCCCATCGGGGTGAAGAGTGTGTGGGCCTTCTTCTGGCGCATCAGGAGGTCGATCAGCTCGAAGTCGTTGTGCTCCGGTCACTTGTCCCGCGAGTGGGCGTCGGTACGGCCTTGATGGCTGCCGCCCGCGGCATGGCGAGGTCGCGGGGCTGCACCCGGCTGTGGCTTGTGACCACCAACGACAACGTTCCTGCCATCGAGTTCTATTTGCGGCGCGGTCTCGTGGTGAGGGCCGTTCATGAGGGTGCTGTGGCGAGGTCGCGTGAGATCAAGCCTGAGATTCCTCCGGTTGGCCGGGGCGGTATTCCGATCCGCGACGAAGTTGAGATGGAGGTGAGGGTGTGATGCGGTGGTGGAAGACCGCAATGTACGGTGCATGACCCGACAAGGGGAGGACTTCGTCCGGCCGACCGCGCCCGAGCGGGTGTTCAACAGACTCTTCGGGTTTCTCGTTGGGCTCGGCCTGGGGCTGTCGCACAACTACCTGCTCCAAGTGCGTGGCCGAAAGAGCGGGCGGCGGTACTCGACGCCGGTCAACGTTCTTCGCCGAGACGGCAAGCGATTTCTGGTTTCGGGTCGGGGATCGACGCAATGGGTCCGGAACGCCCTCGCGAGCGGCACTGTTTCGCTGCGCAAAGGATGGCAGCACGAGGAGCTTCGCGTGCGCGAGGTCCCGGACCATGAAAAACCCGAGATCCTCAAGGCGTATCTCGACCGCCACAAGTTGACGGTCCAACGCTACTTTGCAGTGCCGGCCGGTGCTCCTGCCGAGGCGTTCCGGCCGTTAGCCCCGCGCTTTCCAGTCTTCGAGCTCGTCCCGACGATGACCTTAGGCTGCGACGAGGCCGGACCAGAGGGCGAGACCGAAGGCGAGGAGCGTGAGCGCGACGGATCCTGAGGCGAGGAGCTGATCCACCGTCGTCTCCGCCCGCCGCTCGGCGAGCGAGAGGACGAGGCCCGCAACGAAGCCGCCAGCGAAGCCGCCGGCGTGCGCCCAGTTGTTCACGCCGGACACGAAGAAACCCAGGATGAACAGCAGCAGCGCCCATTGACCGTACTGGCGGAGGACCAGCGCGCCGAACGTCCCGCCCCGCCTTCGGCCGAAGGCCACCATCGCGCCGAGGAGGCCGAAGATCGACCCGGACGCGCCGACCGTGAGCGGGACGCCGACCAAGTTGGAGACGGCGAACCCCGCCACCCCCGACGCCGTGAAGATGCTCACCAGGCGGGCCGGACCGTAGAGCTCCTCCACGGCCGGACCGAGCTGGCGGATCCAGAGCACGTTGAACAGGATGTGGAGCAGGCTCCCGTGAAGATAGATCGCCGTCAGCAGCGTCCACCAACGCCCCTGATCCCAGGCGAAGGTCCCCGTCATCCCAAGGATGTCGAGGGCGCGCGGGCTCGGCGAGAAGATATCGAACGGGCCGCGCGGCCGGAGGGCGCCCGCGGGGTCGAAGACGAGGCTCGCGACGTAGAGCGCGACGCACGCGATCGTGACGACGTTGGTGAAGCTCCACGACCGCACGAGCGCCCGGAGCGGGCCGGCGAACCCCCACATGCCCGGATTGCGTCGCCCGCAGACGAGGCAGACCGACGCGTCGGCGTTCGTGAGCCGGCCGCACGACGGGCAGAGGATGACGCCCGAGGTCTTACGGAACATCCTGGGGCGAACCATCCTCGGGCGGGTCGGAGTAGACGCGGTAGCCCTCGTCGAGCCAGACCCCGAGGTCCACGAGGCGGCAGGTCAAGGAGCAGAAGGGACGGTGCGGGTTCCCCTGCCACGGCGATTCCCGCTGGCAGGTCGGGCAGCGCGCGCCGCGGCCCGGCGCCGTGGCGTCAGCTTCATCCGCAACCGACATTCCAGACACGCGGTCCGTATCCCCACGAAAAGATGTCGTCCCACTCCGGATCGAGAGCTCGCGGAACATCAACGATGTCCCGGAGGGGCTCGTCGCTCGGCTGCACGCCGCCGGCCTCATCGATCATCATCGCTCGGAATGGTACCGATGCCCCACGAAGGGTGTCAACTCAACGACTTTCTTCGCTCACCGGAGATTTCTCGTTGACACTCTACGACGCGTCGCGTAAGATTTTTTTTGATTTTGTTCACATGCGTCCGTTCGTCCCGAGTCGACTTCTCCAGGAGACCGAGAGCATGAACCGGATGAACTCCCTGTGCCGTCGCACGCTCCCGCTGCTCCTGCTGGCACTGCTCGTCGCGGCCGTCGTCACGCCGGCGGCTCTCGCCCAGACCGCTGGGAGCATGCCGGCCGCGCCCCACGGGGGCGGTGAGGCGAGCCTGAAGATCCCCGACCTCGGGCAGGTGGCCTTCGTGGGCGTCGGCGGGCGCGCGCTGCTCATGACCGGGCTCCTCGTGTGCGTGCTCGGCCTCGTCTTCGGCCTCGTCATCTTCCGCCAGGTCAGGGCACTGCCCGTGCACGCGTCGATGCGCGAGATCTCGGAACTGATCTACGAGACCTGCAAGACGTACCTCATCACCCAGGGCAAGTTCCTCCTGATCCTCGAGGCCTTCATCGCCGCCATCATCGTCCTCTACTTCGGGGTGCTCCTGCGTTTCGACGCGGCGAAGGTCGTGATCATCCTGCTCTTCAGCGTCGTCGGCATCGGCGGCAGCTACGGCGTGGCCTGGTTCGGGATTCGCATCAACACGTTCGCGAACTCCCGCACGGCGTTCGCGAGTCTGCGTGGCGGCCCGTATCCGCTTCACGCGATCCCGCTCAAAGCCGGGATGAGCATCG
>JACQWC010000218.1 GCA_016209635.1 Candidatus Rokuibacteriota bacterium
AGCCGCTCAGCGGGGTGCTCGCCCTGCCGCACGAGCGCCCAGTGGGTGGTCCAGCCGCCGTGGCTCCAGCCGACCGCCGCGATGCGCGAGCGATCGACCCACGCGACCTCGCGCAGGCCGCGCACGGCGGCGAAGGGGTCGAGGGCGCGCGCGGCGCCCGGGAACGCCCCGCCGTCGCCGCAGACGCGCGTGATCCCGCGCGCGCCGAAGCTGTCCAGGACGAGCACGGCGTAGCCCTCGCGACTCAGCTCGTCGGCCCACGCCTGCTGGCGGCGGGGGAGCCCTGCGCAGCCGTGGAGGAACACGAGCGAGCGCCACCGCGAGCAGGGCGAGCCACCGGAGCGCCTTCACCGCGGTCTCCGCGGCCTGGTGGGCGGCGAGGCGTGCCGGTCCCCCTTGACGGCTCGCTGTCCCACGGGATACATATAGCCATATGAAGACGACTGTCGAGATTCCAGACTCGCTCCTCGAGGAGGCCCGCAGGCTGGCGTCCCGTGAAGGCACGACGGTCCGCGCGCTCGTGGTGGAGGGGCTCCGGCGCATCGTGGCCGAACGCAAGCGTGGGGGGACCTTCCACCTGCGGAAGGCCACGTTCAAGGGCAGCGGGCTCCAGCCCCACGTCGCCGGCGCCTCGTGGGAACGGATCCGGGAGATCGCCTACGAGGGGCGCGGCGGGTGATCGCGGTCGACACCAACCTGCTCGTCTATGCCCACCGCGAGGACTCGCCCTGGCACGACGCGGCCTATGCTCGGCTGGCGGAGCTGGCCGACGCCCGCGCGGCATGGGCGATCCCGTGGCCCTGCCTCCACGAGTTCCTCGCGATCGTCACGCACCCGCGCATCTACGCGCCGCCGACGCCGGTGCCCGCGGCGCTGGATCAGGTCGAGGCCTGGCTCGAGGCACCGAGCTTGGTGCTCCTCGCCGAGTCCGAGGGTTACTGGCGCGACCTCCGGCCCGCGATCGAGGCCGGCCGCGTGGCCGGTGCCCAGGTGCACGACGCGCGCGTGGCAGCGCTCTGCCGCCAGCATGGAGTGCGGGAGCTGTGGACTGCCGACCGCGATTTCGGCCGCTTCCCGGGGCTCACGACGTGGAACCCGCTCGTCGCCTGACCGAGTCCACCTCGCCTGGAACGAGGGCGCGTGCGCCGAGCGGGCAGACCGAGGAGGTCAAGCTGCTGGTGGGCACCGACGCGACGCGCTGCCGCCGCCTCGGAGTGATCGACGTCGCTGAATCTCCGGTCGACCTCGTCCCGGAACTCCTGCAGCCCGGTCTCGACCCGCTCGAAACGGGCATCCACCGCCCGGAACTGTGCATCCACCTCGCCGAACTTGGTCCCGAGGAAAGCGATCAGGTCGCGATACTCGTCCGTCGTCATCAGCACGGCGCTCCACCGCGGCTGCGGTGGAGAAGCGATATCATGACGCCGGTAGTGAGGCCATCGACCTGCTGGCGGGGCGCGGATCCGAGCGAGGCGAGGACAGCCGCCGCCAGCGCGCCCGTGCGGCCGCCGGGCGCTTCCGCTCCGACCGGACCGACCTCTCCACGGAGCACGACCGCTACCTGGACGACGCCTTCGCTCGATGAGCGTGTTCGTCGACACCTCGGCGTTGCTCGCCGTGCTCGACGCCGGGGACGCCCAGCACCCGCACGCGCGCGCCGCGTGGGAGACGCTGCTCCAGCAGGACGAGCCCCTGTGAAAGAGACCCAGCGAGGCTAGGGAGCCCCGGCTTGCAGGATCGCCCGCACGTCGCGCAGCGCGGCCGCGGCGGCTCCGACGGCGCGGCGGGCATCCTTCGCGGTGGCCTCCCCGTGCGGCAGGAGGCCTTCCTCGGTGGGGTAGCGACCGCGGTAGATGCTGTTGAGGAACACCGCGTCGTCCATCGCGAGGCCGACCTGCCAGCCCGCGGCCGTCACGGCGTTCAGCAGCTCCACGACATCGTGACCTCGCGGCGGGCGCCGTCCCCTCTCCAGTAGCAGGGCCTTCAGGGCGCGCTCGACGCACTGCTGGCCGTGCAGGCACGCCGCGCGGTGCTTCTCGCGCTCGAGCAGAATCGCGGCACTCTCCAGCTCCTCCTGGGCCTCGCGGAGCCAGGCTTCGGTCGCCCTTCGCGTGTAGAGGACCCTCCCGTGCTCGACGACCTCCTCGATGAAGGGGCTCCCCAGGGCGTAGAGGTCGCGCATCTCGCGCCGCGTGTAGACCAGGACATCGAGCGGGACCGCGCGGTCGGCGAGGAGCCGCTCGACCTCGGCCCGCCGGTCGATCGGCCGCTGGTCGGTGTCCTTGACAACGAGCAGGTCGATGTCGCTGTCCGGTTCGGCTCCGCCGGTCGCGTGCGAGCCGAACAGGATGATCCGGTCGGGGTCGTAGTGCCTCACCAAGCGCTCGACGACGGCGGTCAGGGTCGTCAGCATCAGCGCATCCCAGCACGGGCCCCGGACGATCGAGGGTGTGCGCCTCCTCCCCGGCCGAGCCCGGGTGCGGACCGTCTCTGATCGGAGGCGGTGACCCGCGCCGCGCCGGGTGCTACGCTCGGAGCGCCGGAGGAGGGCCATGGCCGAGCCGGGGCGCCAGGACGTCACGCTGAACACCCTGCACGAGGACCTGACAGCGGGCTTCCGTGAGACGCGCGTGGAGATGCGGGCGGGCTTCGTCGACCTCAAGACCACGCTGACGGAAGGGTTCCGGGAGATGCGGGCGGGTTTCGCCGATCTCAAGGCGACGCTGGTCGCGGGCTTCCGGGGCCTGCCGAGCCGCGAGTCGAGCGAGGAGATGGTGCGCCTGCTCCGCGAGGGAAACCGGCTGCAGGAGGCGCGGTTCGCGCAGCTCGACGTCCGCATCCGCGAGCAGCACCTGGAGATCCAGCAGGTCCTCCACGCCCTGGCCGAGGGCCAGCGCGCCCTGGTCAGCGAGGTCAGGACCCTCTCCGCGGACATCAAGGCCCTGATCGCCCGCCTCGACGCGCTGATCAAGGGGCGGGGCGACGGGAGCCCGCCCGCGTAGACTCCCCGACGACGACCGGGTCGAGCTGATCGACGGGCAGATCGTCCTGCGGGAGCCGATCGGCCCGTACCACGCGGGAACCGTGAGGCGGCTCACCCGTCTCTGGACGACGCGCCTGGGCGAGCGGGCGGTCGTGCACCTTCAGAACCAGGTCCGGGAGACGATCGGCGAACTGGTCACGGAGGCGATCCGTTGCTATCTCGCCAGCAGTTTGAAACTGCCCGGCGCCCGCACCTCTTCCTCGCTGCGCGGCTGAACCCGTACGCGATCATCGGCGGCATCGCGGTCCAGCGCTGGGGCCAGCCACGACTGACACGCGATGTCGACATGACGCTGCTGCTCCCACCTGGACGCGAGGAATCCCGTCATCCCACGATCGTCTCGGCCGACTCGACGAACTGCCGCGCGTCTTCGAGCGCCCGCTCCGCCTGCGCACGTGAGAAGACCTGGGCCGGCACCCCGCCCGGCAGCCCGTTCGGATAACGGGTGGGGACGTAGAACTGGTCGAGTTGCTGGGCGGCTTCCCCGAGGGCGCGGAGCTGAGGATGGCGGGGAGCGACACCGGCGAGCAACTCGACGATCGAGTGCCCCACCACAACACGGGCGCCCGTCAGATAGTGCAGTGCCTTGAGTGCCTTCTCCGCGGCCTGCTGGCACATGAAGCAGGCCTGTGCATGGAAGCCCTCTCGAAGTCCCAGCTCGGCGAAGGCGAGGTCGCTCCGCGCCTGCGCGAGCCAGCGCTGGGCTTCAAGCTTCGGCCGCCTCATGCACCACCCGGCCTTCGGCGAGCACTTGCTCGATGAACGGGTTGCCCTCGGCCCGCATCTGCTCGAACTCGGCCGGCGTGTACACGAGCAGATCGAGCCGCGGCCAGACGTCCCAGACGCCCGTGAAGTCTCGGAACCGGTCGAAGAACGGCCGCGGCGTGTCCGCGACGATCACGAGGTCGAGGTCGCTTCCGGCATCGGCCTCGCCACGCGCCACAGACCCGAACACGATGGCGCGGCGTGCACGCTGCACGTGGGGGCGGAGGCGCTGCCTGAGCGTTTCGAAGTCCTGGAGGAGGGTGACGTCCATCGGTCGCAGTCTAGCATCCCGCGACGCGGGCGCGATGATGCATGTGACGTGCTCGAGTGACGCCGGACGTAGCCCAAGACCGGCCGGGCCGTCACGCTCACCGCTCCCACGCCGCCGGAAATCCGGCGCCCACCGGCCGGCGTCCACGGCCGCGACGAAGTCGAGGACAGCCCGGTTGAAGGCCTCCGGCTCCTCCAGGTTGATGGCATGGCCGGACTTGGGGAGGATCACGAGGCCGGCCGTCGGGATCTTCCGCTTCATGTGGAGCGACGGCTCCAGGCACGGCTCGTCCTCGTCCCCGGTCATGATCAGCGTCGGGACCTCGAGCCTCTCCAGCCGGTCGGTCAGCTCGAACACGCTCGGCCGCCTCATCTGCACGCCGCGCAGGGTGAGGGCATGCCCCCGGGCGGAGCCCCCTTCGGTCCGCCTCGCCTCGGAACTCGATACACGCCTCAGCGCCGGTCGGAAGTGTCCACTCCGATACGCTGATCGCAGTCTACGCCGCCGTATCCCTGCGGCGACATTGACGGACCCCCTGCGCGCTCACTACACTGCGAGGCGATGGGGCTCTTCCGCGTGCGAGGACGGCTCGCCGGGCCGAGCGGGCAGACCGAGGAGGTCGAGTTGCTCGTGGACACGGGCGCGACGCTGCTCGTCCTACCCCGGCCGCTCGCCGAGCGCCTCGGAGTCGCGCCCCGCCGGTCTCAGCCCGTGGTGATGGCCGGGGGCCGGCGCGACGCGTGGCCCGTCGGCGAAGTCCGGCTCCAGCTCGAGAACCAGGAGGTCACGACGCCCTGCTTCATCGCACCGGGCGGCCCTGTGCTGCTCGGCGCCGTCGCGCTCGAAAGTCTCTTCCTCGCCGTGGACCCGGTGGCCAAGCGCCTCGTTCCCGTCGAGGGGATGGTCGGCCACGCCTACCGAGTGGCCGCACCCAGGAGGTCGCCCGTCAGCGCAGCACCCGCCTGAGGAACTCGCGCACCCGCACGCGCGCGTCGGCGTGCGCCGCGGGGTCGTAGGCGATCGCGGCGCGCAGCCGCTCAGCGGGGTGCTCGCCCTGCCGCACGAGCGCCCAGTGGGTGGTCCAGCCGCCGTGGCTCCAGCCGACCGCCGCGATGCGCGAGCGATCGACCCACGCGACCTCGCGCAGGCCGCGCACGGCGGCGAAGGGGTCG
>JACQWC010000213.1 GCA_016209635.1 Candidatus Rokuibacteriota bacterium
CACCCCGAGGTCACCGCCGCGGAGGTTCGGGAAGCGGCGCTCGGTGTCGAGCGGCGTGAGCGCCCGGAGCGTCAGGACGTTGTCCGGGCTCAGGTTCGGGGCGAACTCACGCCAGCGGGCGAGCACGCGCCAGGCGTGGCTCTCCCGCCCCGTGTCCCAGTGCGCGGGGTCCCCGTCGAGCGCGTACGGCGCCTTCTGCCACATGAAGGCGGTCGCGATACCCGGGGGCGCCTGCGAGGGATCGTGGGCGGTCGGCGTCGTCCCCCAGATCGACGCGAGGGCGGGGAGCCGCCCCGAGTAGAGCTCGTAGATCTCGTCGGGTCGGTCGAGGCCGAGGATCGTGAGCCCGGCCAGCGACACTTCCGGGTGCTGCGCCGCGACCCGGTAGCGCGGGGGCTCGCGGAGCGCCACGTTCACGCCGAAGAGGGGACCGACGATGTTGTAGCGGTAGGCGCGCGCCCGCGCGGCGGTCTCCCGGGGCAGCTCGACCAGCTCGAGGAGCTGGTGGGGACCGAGCGCGAGGGCGACGAAGCCGCGCGCCATCACCCGCCGGCCGTCTGCCAGCTCGACTCCCGTCGCCCGGCCGCGCTCCACGAGGACCCGGCGCACGGTCGCCCCGGTGAGGATCGCGCCACCGTGGGCGCGGACGTCGGCGACGAGCGCCTCGGCGAGGCGCGCGGACCCGCCCCGGCAGAGCTGCGCCTTCTGCTCGCTCGCGATGATCGAGGGGACGAGGAGCCCGAGCCCCGGGGCGTGAACGTCGAACTCCCGGATGATGCAGACGTAGAGCAGCGCCGCCTGGAGCGCCGGGTGCTCGAAGTGGCGCTCGACGAACGCGCGCGGCGAGAGCGGCTCCGTCTCGAGCGCCCGGCGACCGGCGGCGCTCCGGCTGAGGAGCGACGTCCGGATCTCGGCGGGAAGCGGGGGGGACGCGCGCTCCGGCCCCACGACCTCCGCGAGCACCGGGCGGAACTCGGCGTGGAGTCGCCGGTAGGTGTCGGCGTCCCGCCGCGAGAAGTCGGCGATCGAGGCGCAGGTCCGTCCGAGGTCGGCGTGGATCCCGAGCATCCGGCCCTGGGAGGTGACGAGCGCCAGGTTCAGCTCTGGCTCGATCATCTCCACGCCGCGGCGGCCGAGCTCGAGGTCGCCGAACCAGGGCATCGACGACACCCCACGCAGGAAGACCGCGTGGGGGTTGTGCACGACGCCCGGGAGGAGTGGATCCGCCTCGGTGACGAGAGGACCGCCGGGCCGCTCGAGGCGCTCGATCGCGAGCACCTCGAGCCCGGCCCGGCAGAGGTACGCCTGGAGGATCAGGCCGTTGTGGCCCGCGCCCAGGACGATGCCGTCCCAGGCGTGGGCGAGGCTCCCTACTTGCAGTCGAAGAACTCGTTCGTGTAGTAGTCGGCGACCGGCCTGGGCTTCTCCATCCCGCCGTACTCGTTGAGGAGCTTGATCAGCGTCTCCCAGTCCTCCTTCGCCATCCAGCCCGCGGCCCGGCCCCGGGTGTGCTTCGAGTAGAGGAGGTCGTACGAGTCGAGCCACTGCTGCTTGGTCAGGTCCCGGGCGCCCTTGTTCGTGTTCGGGAAGAGCTGGTGGAGGGCGTCGGTGGCGGAGTCCGGGTCCTTGCCCGCCGCGAGCCAGGCGCGCGTGGTCGCCCGCACCATCTTGCAGTTGAGCGCCTTGTCGCCGAGGTACTTGGTGTTGATGAAGAGCCCCTGGGTCATCGGGTTCACGCCGAAGTCGGCGTAGCGGAGGTAGGCGGTCTTCTTCTTGGTCTCCCGCTCGATCGCGCCCGCCTGGGTCGTGTAGTACCCGCCCATCGCGTCGACCGAGCCGGTCATGACCGCGGTCTGCTTGGCCGCGGGCGCCAGGAGGATTTCCTGGATCTGGCTCCGGTCGATGCCGTTGACCTTCAAGAGCGCCGGCCACGCCTGGTGGAGCGAGTCGCCCGCCGTGAACGAGACCTTCTTGCCGATGAGGTCCTTGACGGACTTGTAGCCCTTGTCGGCGAAGAAGATGATCGAGAACGGGCTCGTCTGGACGTTGTTCGTGACCATCCGGAGGGGCGCATCCTTGGTGGCGGCCCGGGCCATCGTGCCCGCGTCCGCGTAGCCGAACCGCGCGCTGTCGCCGATGATGGCGTTCACGGTCGCGCCCGAGCCCGCGCCCTCCTTGATCGTGAGGTCGATCCCCTCCTCGGCGTAGAGACCCTTGGCGGCGCCGTACGCGAACGCCGCGTGCTCGCCGTAGGTGTAGAAGTTGAGCAGCAGCGTCACCGGCGTCTTCGTCTGAGCCCCGGCGTGCGAGCCGAGGGCGAGGGCCGCCAGGATCACCGCGAGTGCGAGGACTCCACGACGGTTCATCTTCGTCTCCTCCTTCGGGTTGTTCAGAGCGTGCCGCGGGCCAGCTCGGAGCGGCGCGCCGGGGACCACGGGGTGAGCCAGCGCTCCACCGCCTCGACGGCCACGAACAGCGCGATGCCGACCCCGGCCAGAATGAAGATGGCGGCAAACCCGAGCTTCGTGTTCAGCACGGCGGTCGCCTGCTGCAGCGCATAGCCGAGCCCCTGGTCCGCCTGGATGAACTCGCCCACGATCGCCCCGACGACTGCCAGCGTCACCGCCACCTTCAGGCCGGCGAAGATGTTCGGCAGCGCGTTGGGGAAGCGGATCTTCAAGAAGACCTTCCGCTCGGGGGCCCCCATGGAGCGGGCGAGGTGGAGCATCTCGGGCTCGACGGCGCGGAGGCCCACGACGGCGTCGATGACGATGGGGAAGAACGAGATCGCGAAGGCCACGAGCACCTTGGGGAAGATCCCGATCCCTGCCCAGAAGATGAGGAGCGGCGCGATCGCGATCTTCGGGATCGACTGCGAGGCGACCAGCAAGGGGTAGACGCTCCGCTCGAAGGCGGGCGAGTAGACGATGAGCATGGCGAGCGGGATCCCGATGACCGCCGCCAGCGCGAAGCCCCAGAGGATCTCGTAGAGGGTCACCCAGGTGTGGAACGCGAGGTACCGCCACTCCGCCGCCATCGCGGCCACGATGCCCGACGGCGTGGGCAGGAGGTACTCGGGCACCTTGAAGCCGACCACGACGAGCTGCCAGGCGACGATCACGCCGACGAGCGTCAGGACGGGCGGGCCCCAGCGCCTCATGCGACGCCCTCGATGTCCCGCAGGACCCCGCGGGCCAGGAAGCGGTCGTGGATCTGGCGCGTGTAGGCCGCGAAGCGGGGGTCCTCGCGGACCGCGAGCCGGCGCGGCCGGGGGAGATCGACCTCGATGAGCGTGTCGACCCGGCCCGGGCGCGGGGTCATGACGAGCACGCGGTCGGAGAGGAACACCGCCTCCGTGATGGAGTGCGTGATGAAGACCACCGTCTTTTGGCCCCGGGCCCAGATCCGCTGGATATCGAGCGTGATCTGGTCGCGCGTGAGCGCGTCGAGCGCGCCGAAGGGCTCGTCCATCACGAGGAGCGGCGGGTCGTGGATGAGGGCGCGGCAGATGGACACGCGCTGGCGCATGCCGCCCGACAGCTCGTGGGGGTAGCGGTGCTCGAAGCCGTCGAGCCCGACGCTCCCGAGGAGGGTCCGGGCGCGCTCGCGGTGCGGCGCCGTCGGGATCCCGCGCATCTCGAGCTGGAGGAGGACGTTGTCGAGCGCGCTCCGCCACGCCAGGAGGACCGGGCTCTGGAAGACGATGCCGAGGTTCGTCTGCGGGCGATCCACGACGAGGCCGCCGATGGAGACCGCGCCGCTCGTCGGGGCGAGGAGGCCGGCGAGCAGCATGACGAGCGTCGACTTGCCGCAGCCCGACGGCCCGACGATCGAGACGAACTCGCCCGCGCGGACGTCGAAGGAGACGGCCTCGAGCGCGGCGATGTCGCCCAACGGGGTACGGAAGCGGCGGGAGACCTCGGCAACGTCGACGAACTTGCCACCCGCCATGGCGCTACCGGTGGCCGGCGACCTCCGCGCGGACGATGGCCGCCCCCTCCACCATGGCCTGGAGCTTGGCGAGCGCGACGGCGCGCCGGGTGAACTTGAGGCCGCAGTCGGGGTTCACGTACAGGCGGTCGGGCCCGATGCGCTCGAGCGCGCGGCGGATGCGCGCCGCCACGCCGGCGGGCGTCTCGAGGTCGTCGGTCTTCACGTCCACCACGCCGAGCCCCAGCTCGAGCGTCGACGGGAACTCGCCGACGACGTCGTCGAACTGGCTCAGGTCCTCGACCGCGAACTCGAGCACGAGCTGGGAGGCGTCGGCGCCCAGCACCGCCGGGAAGAGGTCACGGTAGGTCCCCGGGAAGAGCCGCTTGCGCTGGTAGTTCCCGTAGCAGATGTGGAGCGTGATCTTCGCGTCGAGCCCGTCGACGGTCCGGTTGAAGGCCTCCACCGCCCACGCCCGCACCTCCCCGGGGTAGCCGACCCACACCGGCTCGTCGATCTGGATGAAGCGGCACCCGGCCCTCACCAGGTCGCGGAGCTCGGCGTTCAGGATTGCTGCCAGATCGAAGCCGAGCTCCCGGTCGGAGCGGTACGCCTGGTTGGTGGCGCGCTTGGCGAGCATGTGCGGTCCCGTGACGCAGACCTTCACGAGTTTCCGCGAGTGCGCCTGCGCGAACGCCCAGTGCGGGCCGAGGGGAATCCCGCCGCGCGCCACCCTCGACTCCACGACCGGGTCCGGCATCTGGATCGACGGGTCGAGGGTGCCGATCGGGCGCATCGGCCCGTAGAGGCGGAAGCCTCGGATGTGACGGTTGAAGAAGTAGATCATCGTCTCGCGGCGGAGCTCGCCGTCCGTGACGATGTCGACCCCGGCCAGCTCCTGGTCGAGGAGACAGGACTTGACCGCGTTGTCGTGCGCCTCCTCCAGCTCGTCGTCGCCGAGCTTCCCCTGCGTCGCGAGATCGCGGACCGCCTCCAGCCACTTCGGGAGCGAGTAGGAGCCGACGACGGTCGTGGGGATCAGCGACGGCACGCGGTCCGGCATCGGCGCCGAGCCTATCACGAGGCGACGCCGCGAGTCACTTGACACCGCCGGGGCCCCTCGCTACGGTGGTCCACCACACCAAGGAGGCGTGCCCATGCCACTCATGAAGGGCTTCCACACCCTCCGGCATCTGCCCGAGGAGAAGATCACCGACAAGATCACGCGGCGTATCCTCACCGGCGACAAGGGGATGGTCGTGTGGTGGTCGATGAAGGCGGGCGCGCACGCTGCGGCGCACAAGCATCCCCACGAGCAGGTGTTCTGGGTCCTGTCCGGCAGGATGGAGTTCCTTCTCGGAAACGAGAAGCGCGCCTGCGGTCCCGGCGACCTCGGCGTCATCCCCGGCGGCGTCGAGCACGAAGCGTGGTTCCCGGAGGACACGGAGGTCGTCGACATCTTCTCGCCCCCCCGCGAGGATTTCTTCCCCGGCGCGGGGACCCCGGAGTACATGCGGAAGGGTTAGCTCGCCGGGCGGCGCGCCGCCGCCAGCCCCCAGACGGCGAGCAGCGCCAGGCCGAAGGCGCACACGATCGTCGCCCCTGTCGGGATGTCGAGGGAGGCCGAGGTCACGATGCCCGCCAGGCTGACGGCCGCGGCGAGCGTCCAGCCGAAGACGAGGCGCGTCCGCCACCCGCTTCCCCAGGCCGCGCCGGCCAGGGCCGGGACGATCAGGTAGGCGAAGACGAGGAGGACGCCGGCGATCCGCACCGAGCGCGTCACCACCGCGCCGAACGACGCGTAGAAGAGGAAGTCCCACCAGCGCACGGCGAGCCCCTGGCGGTGCGCCTCCTCGGGGTCGGTCGAGATCAGGAGAAACGTCCGCCGCGCCCAGTAGTGGAAGAGGCCGATGGCGGCGTAGAGCAGGGCGGTCTTCGCGACCAGCGCCGGCGTCACGGTCAGCAGGCTGCCCACGAGAATCGCCTTGATGTGCTCGGCGCCGTGCGGCGCGCGGTCGACGAGGACGATCGCGGCGGCCGCGGACACCACGTAGACGACGCCGATCACCGCCTCCTGGGAAACCCGGCGCTCCCGCGTCCGCGTCATGGAGAAGACCGCCGCGCCGGCGAGCGTGAAGCCGAGCGACGTCCAGTAGGCGGTCGCGGACTCCAGCTCGTGGCCGAAGAGGAACGCGACCGTCGCGCCGAGGGCGGCCATCTGCGCGAGCGCGATGTCGACGAAGATGACCTCGCGGGCGATGACGTGCAGGCCGAGGTAGACGTGGATGGAGGCCAGGATCAGGCACGCGAGGAACGGGAGCCACATCAGGCTGACGACGTCGGCGAGCATCGGGGGCCCCGTCACTTCAACGCGGTCGCGACCGCGTTCACGAGATGGTCGAGGTGGGCGATGTAGTCCTCGGTGGACCTGACCGCGCCCGGCAGCTGGGGCACGATGAGGACCTTGGCGCCCGTCTCGCGGGCGACCAGGTTCGGGACGTCGGGCGGGTACCAGGTCTCGACGAGGATCACCTTGATCTTCTCCTCTCGCATCTTGCGGATCAGAGACGCCAGGTGCTGCGGCGACGGGGGCACGCCCGGGCGGTCCTCGATGATCCCGGCCTCGACCAGATCGAAGGCCCGGTAGAAATACACCCACGTGTCGTGGAAGCTCACGATCTTGGCGCCCCGGTACGGGGCCAGCAGCGCCTTCCAGCGGCGGTCGGCGGCCGTGAGCTTTTCGAGAAACGCCTGACGGTTGGCCTCGAGCTTTCCGGCGAGCTCAGGGGCGGCGCGGGCAAGCCCGGCGACGATGTTCCGGGTGACGATCGGAGCGTTCGCGGGATCGAGCATGTAGTGCGGGTTGCCGAGGGGATGGACGTCGCCCATCGAGCGGTCGATGGCGCCGGCCGGCGCCGTGAGGACCTGGACGCCCCGCACGGCGGCGATGACGTTGGGCGACCCTCGTAGGAGCTTCGGGTTGCCGGCGCCCTCGACGATCGGGTCGACCCAGCCGTCCTCCTCCAGCCCGTTCCGGACGAGGACGTCGGCGCGCTTGATCAGGAGCGTCTGGCTCGGCCGGATCTCCATGTCGTGGGGGTTCTGGCCGAGCCGGGTCGCCAGCTCGACGGTCAGGAGATCGCCGGCCACGGCGCGGGTCAGGGCCCAGAGGTCGGCCAGCGTGGCGACGACGCGCAGCTTCGCCTGCGCCGCGGCCGGCGGGACCGCGGCGAGGCAGAGGAGGAGAGCGAGGTACGACAACAGCCTCCGCATTAGAAGCGCTCCGTCGGATGGGCGCCCAGGATGAAGGTCCCCTGGAGGAAGATCTCGTCGGCCTCGCGCTGCGCCGCGCCGGCGCCGTCGGTGTGCTTGTACTGCACACGGAAGCGGAGGAACTCGGACGGCTTGAACTGGAGATACGGCGCGAGGGCCCACTCGTGGCCGCTGGCGGTGGGCAGCTCGGTCCAGTCGTAGCGGAGGCCCGCGGCCCAGCGCTTCGTCCAGTCGTACTGCCCGTACAGGTAGTATCCCCAGCTCTCCCGCCGGTCCGTCGAGCTTTCGCCGTCTTCACTCTCGACCAGGAACGCGCGGTTGCCGTAGAGGGCCTCGCCCGCGAGCGTCAGCACGGGGAACCCGTAGCCGACGAGGGGGGCCAGCTTGTATTTGAGGCCGAGTCCGGCGAGCGTGTTGCGGCGGTCCTCGGAGGTCGGGCCAGTCGCCCCGGAGAGGTCCAGCTGGAGCCCGCCACGCTCGTCGAGCTCGAGGAAGCTCCGCAGGCGGCCGAGGACGAGCGGGTCGCGCAGGCTCCCACGGCCGAAGGCGGTCTCGTTGTCCCCGTCGAAGACGCCGAGCGATAGCTCCTGGTAGAACGGCGTCGGGAGGAGCCACATCGCCTCGAGCCCCCGCTCGCCGTTGAGCTGCTCCTCTCCGAAGAAGCGCGCGAGGACGCTCGGGCGGTCGACCTGCGGGAGATCGTCCTCGTGCACGACGTTGAGGGTGCCGAAGCGGGGGCGCATGAGGCCGAACCGCGCGGTCGTCCCGAGGGGCAGCGTGAGCAGCGTGACGGTCGCCTCCTCGAGCGCCGCCGTGACCTCGGTGGACCGCGACCCGTCATCGGCGGGCTCCTCGGCGCCGGTGATGCGGAGGGTCGCGCTCGCGTAGGGGTCGACGCGGCCGAAGAAGCCGACGCTCAGCTCGCGGGGGAAGAGGCGGTTCTCGCGCCCATCGAACGTGCCGTCGCGGCGCCGCTCGCTCGCCGTCGAGGTGAAGTCGGCGACGAAGTCCCCGGACACACCGATGTCGAAGAGCAGGGGGCGACCCGGCTGGGCGAGCGCGAACGGCTGCCGCGGCGTCGCCAGCTCCCAGAGGGTCGGCGCCCGCGCGGGCGTGGATGCGGGCGCCGAGGGCTCGGCTGCCGGCGCGGCGCCCGGCGCCACTGGCGGCGGGGCGGGGCGCGTCCGCTGGGACTCGAGGGCCTGGAGCCGCTCGGCCAGCTCCTGGATCCGCCGCTCGTACTGCTGCGTCAGCGACTCGAATTGCCGCCGCATCGTCTCGAGCTCCCGCTTGAGGGCGGGGACGTCCTGGGCCCCGGCGGCGTGGGGGACGAGCAGCAGGGTCACGAGGGACAGCCAAGGAAGATAAGAGCGCACGCGCATATTCGCCTCCCCAAGTGCGAGGTGCGCCACGCCCGTGGACCGGGCGAGGCCGACGCGTGAATCGACGAGAGCCGAAGGGGGCTAGCGGGAGGGCGGCGCGCGCGGCGACGCGGGGGAGACCACGGCCGGTGTCGCGCGCCCGTCCGGCGCGGCGAGCACCGCCGGCGCAACGACATCGACGTGAGCGGGAGACGGGGCGGCCAGCGCCAGCGCGGCCGTCTGCCCGCCCAGCTCCTCGAGCGGGCACTGCGTCGCGTAGATGGCCGGGCCGCTCGCGTCGTGCGCGTGAGCGAGCGACGTGGCCGGAACGAGGAGAGCGGTGCCGATCAGCACCAGCGCGAGCGCCCGTCGACCGGTTGGCATCCCCGCCACGTTGGCGCAGGGCCCGGCCGTTGTCAAGTCACCGGACGCGCTCCGGCACCCGGTCGGCCTGGGCGGCCGGGTCGCCCTCTCGGCTTGCCACTTGACAACGGCGCGCCGGTTGCCTCAAATGCTGTCACATTACGTACCCACGCGCGTTGGGGGAGACACGATGAAGAGATCAACGGTCATCTGCGGGCTGGTCGCTATCGTCCTGGTCCTCATGTCCGTACCTGCGCTCGCCCAGGGCCCGGCGGGTATGCGGCTCTACGTGTTCACCTCGGGCTCTCTCGGGGGGTTTCCGAAGGGCGCCCTCCAGATCGGCGGACAGGGCAACGTCGACTGGGCGCCCGTGGGCTTCTACGTGATCAAGCATCCCAAGGGCAACGTCATCTTCGACACGGGTAACAACGACAACACGATCACCAATCCCGACGGGTGGTGGGGGCCGCTCGCGAAGGGCTTCGGGCTCAAGATGACGCAGAACGACGCGATGGACGCCCAGCTCGGGAGGATCGGGCTCAAGACGTCGGACATCAAGTACGTCGTGCTGGGCCACATGCACCTCGACCACGGCGGCAACATCTCGAAGTTCCCGAACGCCACCTTCGTGGTGCAGAACGACGAGATGAAGGCCGCGTGGTGGCCGGATCCCGGCTACTCGATCTACTACATCCCGGGCGACTTCGCCGACAGCAAGAAGTACACCTACATCCGCCTGCACGGGGACCTCGACCTCTTCAACGACCGGAGCGTCCAGATCGTCCGCGCGCCGGGTCACACGCCGGGCAGCCAGTTCGCCGTCGTGCGGCTGCCCAAGAGCGGCACGGTCGTCCTCACCAGCGACGTCGTGTACCTGAAGGAGAGCCTCGAGAAGAACCTGATTCCGCCGATCCCGGGCACCTGGAGCCCCATGGGGATGTACGAGGGCTACCAGAAGGTGCGACTCTTCCGCGACGCCGAAGGGGCCTCCATCTTCTTCGCGCACGATCCGGAGGTCTTCAAGGCGACGAAGAAGGCTCCGGACTACTACGAGTAGCGCGGCCCCTTCGCGTCCGCCCGCGGGTGATCGACCACAGCCCGGGACAGACCATCGTCCCGGGCTGATCGTTTGATGGTCTGGCACCGTTCGGGGACTCCATGAGCGCCCCGTCCGCCGTCATCGTCGTCGACAACGTCGCCAAGTTTTACGGCCGCGTAGCGGCCGTGCGCGACGTGACGCTCGAGGTCGAGCGCGGGGAGGTCATCGGGCTGCTCGGCCCGAACGGCTCGGGCAAGACCACGCTCCTCCGGATGCTGACGGGCTACCTCTCGCCCTCGTCGGGGCGGCTCCGCGTCGCCGGCTACGATACCGTGCGGGAGCCCATGGAGGCGCGCCGCAGGATCGGATACGTGCCGGAGTCGGTGCCACTCTACGCCCACATGCGGGTGCGGGAGTTCCTCGACTTCATGGCCCGGCTCCGTGGGCTGCGCGGGCCGGAGGCCGCCGCCGCGGTGGCGCGGGCGGCCGAGCGCGTGAACCTCGGGGAGGTGATGCGCGCGCCGATCCGCACGCTGTCGCGCGGCTACCGACAGCGGGTCGCCATCGCGCAGGCGCTGGTGCACCGCCCGGACGTCCTGATCCTCGACGAGCCGACCAACGGGCTCGATCCGCGCCAGATCATCGAGACGCGGAGCCTGATCCAGGCCCTCGCGGGGGAGCACACGGTGCTCATGAGTTCCCACATCCTGGGCGAGGTGGAGAAGATCGCCGGCCGGGTCGCCATCCTGCTGCGCGGGCGGCTGCTCGCCATCCGGGCGATCGCCGACACGCCGGACCTCGAGGCCCTGTTCCTGTCCCTGACATGAGCGCCCTCGGCGTCCTGGTCCGCAAGGAGCTGCATGCCACGTTCACGTCGCCGATCGCCTACGCCGTCGGCACGGTCTTCCTCCTCGTCGTCGGCTACACCTTCAGCCTCACGCTCTTCTTCACCAAGGCCGCGAACCTCACGTACATCTTCCACCAGATGTACGTGCTGCTCATCCTCCTGGTGCCGGTGCTCACGATGCGCGCGTTCGCCGAGGAGCGAAAGACCGACACGCTCGAGCTGCTGCTCACGGCCCCGGTGCGGGAGGTCGCGATCGTGCTCGCGAAGTTCCTCGCGGCGCTCGCCCTCGTCGCCTGCCTGCTCGCGGCCTCGGGCAGCTACGCCGTCGTGCTCGGTCTCTACGGCGAGCCCGACTGGGCGCCGATCTACGGCGGGTATCTGGCGCTCTTCCTGCTCTCGTGCCTCCTCGTCTCGGTCGGCACGCTGACCTCGAGCCTCACCGAGAACCAGGTGGTGGCGGCGGCGGCCTCCCTGGGCACGTTCCTCATGCTGTGGTTCGCCGACTCGGTCGCGTACCTCACGCCGGCCCCGTTCGACGTCTTCTTCATCAATCTCTCGCTCATCGGACACTTCACGACCTTCGTGCGCGGATCGCTCTTCCTGTCGGACGCGGGCTACTACCTGACCCTGTCGCTGCTCGCGCTGTTCCTCACCACGCGCGCCCTGGCGGATCGATGAGCCCGCCCGCCGCATCGTCCGACCTCCTCAACACCGGCTGGTTCGGGGTCGTCCTCGGCGCGCTGGTCGTCCTGTTCGCCGCGGGCGTCCGGCTCCCCGCGGGGCGGGCCGGCTGGCGTCGGTGGCTCGCGCGCGTGCTCGTCGTCACCGGCGCGGCGACGGTCGCGCTGCTGGCGAACATCGCCATCTTCCGCCACGACGTCCACGTCGACGTGACGCGCGAGCGCGCCTACACGCCGTCGCCCGAAGCGCGGCGGGTGGTGGAGTCGCTCACGACGGACGTGGACCTCACGTACTTCTACCAGAAGCAGAACCCGGCGGGGAACGCCGCGAAGACGATGGTCGAGATCATGGGGCGCGCGAACCCGCGGCTGCGCGTGCGGACGGTGGACCCCGACCAGCACCCGGGGCTGGCGAGTAGGCTCGGCGTGCGCGCGTACAACGTGGCCGTGCTCGAGAACGGGGATCGACGGATTCAGGTCCTGTCGACGGAGGACCGGGACATCGCGCTCGGCATCCTCCGCGTGACGCGCGCCTCGGTGAAGACGATCTGCTTCGCCGTGGGTCACGGCGAGTACGACATCGACAACTTCGAGTACCACACGCACTTCGAGGGGGTGCACGCCCACGGCCACGGCGCCGAGGGCGCAGCGGTGGTGCTGATGGAGCAGCACGGCGTGGGCCGGCTGCGGCGCGCGCTCGACAGTCTCGGCTTCGCCACGCGGAAGGTCGCGCTGGCCACGGCGGGGCGGATCCCGGACGAGTGCGCCGCCGTGGTCGAGGCGAACCCGCGCACGCTCTACACGCCCCCCGAGAGCGGCGTGCTGGCGGACTATCTCGGCCGCGGCGGCGCGGCGCTCCTCATGTACGACATCGACTTCCCCGTGGAGCGGAAGCTCGCCGCGCTGCTGGAGAGGGCGGGCGTCAGGGTGCTCGACGGGGTCGTGGTCGATCCGCTCGATCACTACTTCACGGACGAGCAGATGGTGGCCGTCGCGAGGTACGCGACCCATCCGATCACGCGCGGCGCCGCGCTCTCCTTCTATCCCGGCGTCCGCCCGCTGGAGGCCGTCCCGACGCCGGGCGTCACGGCGATGCCGCTCTTCGCGAGCAGCGCGGAGAGCTACGTGCGGCCGGCTGGCGCGGCGGCGCGAGCCGGCGCCGCGCGCGCTGGGCGCGGCCCTCGCTCGCTGGCCGTCGCGGCCGAGGGCACCCTCCCCGGGGTCCCCGTCCCACGGCCGTTCCGCCTCGTCGTGGTGGGCGACGGCGACTTCGCGTCGAACTCGTTCTTCCCCTACATGTCCAACAGCGACCTCGTGCTCGGCATGCTCGCGTGGCTCGTACGCGAGGAGCGGGGACCGACCATGAAGCCACCGGTCGAGGTCCTCCCCACCGTCGTGCTGACCGAGCAGCAGGTCCGGCTGATCTTCGTCGTCACGGTGATCGTCCTTCCAGGCGCGGTCGTCGGCGCGGGGGGCGCCGTGTGGTGGTGGCGCCGCCGCTGAGGCGCGCGCTCTGGGTCGGCGCCGCGGTCGTCGCCGGCGCCGCCATCCTGGCGCTCGCGCTGCAGGGGCAGCGCCCGGAGCCCGGGTTCGTCCGGTTCGAGGCCGCGGGTGTGATGCTCCACATCGCGCCGGAGCGGGCCCGGGAGGTGCACGTGACCGCGGGCGACCGCCGGTGGCGCTTCACACGGTCGGGCTCGGGCGGGTGGGCCGCCGTCGGCGCGCCGGCGGCGCCGGCCGACGCGGAGCGCAGGCTCGAGAGCGGGCTCCGGCTCCTGCACGCGTCGGCGCCGCAGCGGGTAATCGCGCGCGACGAGCTCGAGAGGGTACCGGCCGCCGAGTACGGGCTCGATCCACCTCGGTACACGGTCGTCGTGTACGCGGACGCGGCCGAGCCCTTCACGATCCAGTTCGGCGCCGCCAACGCCCAGGGGCTCGCCCAGTACGCCCGGGTCGCGGGCCGCGATGAGCTGCTCCTGCTCCCACGCTTCGTCGGCGAGCCCTTCCAGCTCCTGACCGGCCTCAGATGATCCGCTCGGCGAAGCCGAGCGGACCGTATGGCAAGCGCGGCGGAGCCGCGCGTGGCTGGTCAATGCATGGAGCCGCTGCGCGGGGTGGGATGGGCGAGGTGGGGGGCAAGCGCGGCGGAGCCGCGCGTGGCTGGTCAATCGCGCTGCTCCTCGTCACGGGCACGCTCGGCGCGGGGGAAGCCGCCGCGCACGTGACGGCGACGGGGCTCGCGACGGTCGCGATCGAGGGGACGGCGGTCGCGTACCGCCTCACGCTCGTGCTGAGCGAGGTGGGTGAGCCCGCCGGGCGCCTCCTCGCGGCCGCGGCTGACGGCGAGGCCGCGAGCGTCGAGCGCGTCGTGGGCGCGCTGCGCCAGCGCGTGACGATCCGGGCGGACGGCGTCCCCTGCCGGCCAGGCCGTGCCGTGCTGCAGGGCTCGCGCCTCGGGGATTCCCGGGTGACGTTGCAGCTCGATCTCCGCTGTGAGGCCGAGCCGACCCGGCTCACGATCCGGGACGACTGGTTCGACTTCTTGGGCGAGCATTACCGGACGATCGTGCGGATCGAGAGCCGGCGCGGGCTGCGCGAGGTCGCGCTCCTTCCCGAGGCGCGCGAGGCGACGGTGGAGCTGGGGAAGGGCGGGCCCCGGGTGAGCGGGAGCTTCGTCTGGCTCGGGATCGGCCACATCCTGACGGGCTGGGACCACCTCCTCTTCCTCGCCGCGCTCCTGCTCCGCGGCGGGGGGTTCCGCTCGGTCCTCGTGATCGTCACGGCCTTCACGCTGGCCCACAGCGCGACGCTCGCGCTCGCGGTCCTGGGCCTGGTCGCGATCCCGGACCGGCTGGTGGAGTCCGTGATCGCGGCCTCGATCGCCTGGGTCGCCCTCGAGAACGTGGTCGCGCGCGAGGCGCCCTCCCGGCGCTGGCTCGTGAGCTTCGGCTTCGGGCTCGTTCACGGGTTCGGCTTCGCCTCGGCCCTCACGCCCCTCCGGCTCCCCCCGTGGAACCTCGCGGTCGCCCTCGTGGGCTTCAACCTCGGCGTCGAGGCCGGCCAGGCGGCCGCGGTCGCCGCCGCGCTGCCGCTCCTCGCCTGGATGCGGCGTCGCCCGTGGGAGCCGCGCGTGGTGCGCGCGCTGTCGCTCCTGCTGGCGGCGCTCGGGGCCGTCTGGCTGGTCCAGAGGCTCTTCGTTGTCTAGCGCGTTCCGCGA
Organism: Candidatus Rokuibacteriota bacterium; assembly: GCA_016209635.1. Classification (GTDB taxonomy): domain Bacteria; phylum Methylomirabilota; class Methylomirabilia; order Rokubacteriales; family CSP1-6; genus JACQWC01. Next base: position 14,711 of record JACQWC010000213.1, read on the forward strand.
GGGCCTCGTGGCGAGCCTCGCCCTCGTCCCGTCGGTCTTCGTCTACGGGAGCGTCTTCGGCGGGCTCGCGGTGCAGGCCGGCCTCCTGCCCCTCGAGGTGTGGGCGATGTCGGTGCTGGTCTTCGCCGGCGCGTCGCAGTTCGTCGCGGTCCCGATGATCGCGGCCGGCGCCCCTCCGGTCGCGGTGATCCTGACGACCTACGTCGTCAACATGCGCCACTACCTGATGGCGGCGACGCTCGCCCCCTCCTTCCGGCACTTCCGGCGCCCGTGGCTCGCCCTCGCCGCCCACGTCGTCAACGACGAGTCCTTCGCCGTGGCGGTCGCGCGGGCGAACCCGCCGGACGCCTGGGTCTTTCTCGGGAGCGCCGCGGCGATCGCCGGCGCCTTCCTCGGCGGCGTCGTCACCGGCACGCTGCTCGGCGGCCTCGTGGAGGACCCGGCGCGGTACGGGCTCGACTTCGCGTTTCCGGCGGTCTTCCTGGCGCTCGTCGCGGTGCAGCTCAAGCGACGCGGGGACTGGCTCGTGGCGGTCGCCGCGGGCGTGCTCGCCGTCGCGATCTCGATCGCGCTCCCGGGCAACTGGCACATCGTCATCGCCGGCGTCGCCGTGAGCGCCCTCGCCGCCCGGCTGCTCTCCCCGGAGGCGGCGTGAGGGCGAGCGTGGCGGTGGTCATCGCCGGGATGGCGCTCGTCACCTACCTCACCCGGGCCCCCCTGCTCCTCGTCCTCGCGGGCCGCCCCCTCCCGCCCCGGCTCACGCTCTGGCTCCGGCTCATCCCGCTCGCCGTCCTGCCCGCGCTCGCGGTCCCCCTCGTGCTGGCGCCGGGCGGACGGCTCGTGCTGAGCCCCGGGAACCCGCAGCTCTGGGGCGCCGTCGTGGTCTTCCTCCTCGCCGCGCTCCGCGTCAACCTCCTGGTGTCGGTCGCCCTCGCCGTCGCGACGGTCGCGCTGCTCAGGGCGTTCGGGTAAGATCGCGGGGAGATGGCCGAGGAGTTCACCGCCGAGGAACGCGCTGCGCTGGCCCCGTACGTCACGGACCTCGACGGCCCCGTCTTCGCCCTCGTCAATCTCCCGGAGGTCGTGAAGGGGGCGCTCTTCGCCCGGTACTCGCGCTCGCCGAAGTCCCTCCGCCGGCTCTTCCTCGACGAGTTCCTCACCCCCGAGGGGCTCGAGCCCGCCACGGCGCGGACGGCCGCCGTCGGGACCGAGCGCGCGGAGCAGCTCTACGAGCGGGTCTTCGTCGAGTACGGCGACGACTCGGTCGCCCAGCTCGGCGGCGTCCACCTCGCCTGCGAGGGCGCCTCGAACATCCTGACCAAGGTCCTCGAGTGGGGCCGGCTCATGGCGTACCTCGAGCAGTCCACGCGCTACATCCCGTACGACGACCGGCCGGGCGGCCGCTACCGTTATCACGTCCCGGAGGAACTTGCCGGGGAGCTGTCCCACCGGTACGTCGCCGCCCTCGACCGCGCCTTCGACACCTACGCCGCGTGGCTGCCCAGGATGCGGGAGTTCTACGCCGCCAGGTTCTCCCGGCCCGAGGGCGAGTCGGAGAGCGTCTGGCGGACGACGATCCGCGCGAAGGCGCTCGATACGCTCCGGGGGCTCCTGCCGGCGGCGACGATCTCGAACGTCGGGATTTACGGGACGGGCCAGGCGTACGAGCAGCTCCTGCTCCGGATGCGCGCCCACCCGCTCAGGGAGGCGCGCGCCTACGCGGAGCTGATGCTCGCGGAGCTGAGAAGGGTCATTCCCGCCTTCCTGCGACGCGTCGACATTCCCGAGCGCGGCGGCGCGTGGTCCGCCTACCTCGCCGAGACGCGCGAGGCGACGCGCGAGGCCGCGGCGCGCCTGCTCGACGGCGCGGAGGCGTCGGCGGAGACGCCGGGAGAGGACGAGGTCACGCTGACGGACTTCGATCCGGAAGGCGAGGTGAAGGTCGTCGCGGCGGCGCTCTATGGGGTCTCGGCGCTCCCCGACGCCCGGCTGCTGGCGCTCGTGCGGCGCATGACGGACGACGAGCGCGCCGCGGTGCTCGCCGCGTACGTGGGCAAGCGGTCGAACCGCCGTCACCGGCCCGGCCGCGCCTTCGAGCGGACCTCCTATCGCTTCGACATCCTGGGCGACTACGGCGCCTTCCGCGATCTCCAGCGCCACCGGCTGTTGACGCTCGAGTGGCAGCGCCTGACGCCCTACCACGGCTACGTGATCCCCGAGGCGGTGGTGGAGGCGGGCGCCCGTGACGACTGGCGGCGCGTCATGGAGGAGGCGGCGGCGCTCCACGACGCGATCGCGTCGGCCGGGCTCGCCGAGGTCGCCTCCTACGCGGTCTCGATGGCGTACCGGGTCCGGTTCTACATGGAGCTGAACGCGCGCGAGGCCATGCACGTGATCGAGCTGCGCACGGCGCCCCAGGGGCACCCCTCCTACCGGCGCGTCTGCCAGGCCATGCACCGGCTGATCGCCGACCGCGCCGGCCACCGGGCCATCGCCGCGGCGATGACCTTCGCCGACCACTCGGAGGTCGAGCTCGAGCGACTCGAGGCGGAGCGCGCCGCCGAGCGGCGGCGCTCGGCACTCGACCCCGAAAGGAAGGAGAGCCGATGAGCAAGCTGATCTTCGCCGCGGTCGTTCTTCTGGTCGGTCTGGGCGTGCACAGCGCCCTCAGGCGCCGGCGAGACCTGATGCCCCTCGGCCTCGGAACGCTCGTGCCGCAGGCGGTCCTGGTACTCGCGCTCGGCGTGCCGGCGGTGATCCTCGGCTTCTCGATCTTCCGGATCATCCCCGCCGGCGAGGTCGGAGTGAAGGTGCTGTTCGGCCAGGTCGACCCCGTGCCCCTGCGAGAGGGGCTGAACGTCCTCTGGAACCCCCTCTACGACATCGTCGAGATGGACGTCCGGGTGAAGAAGCACACCGCCCGCTACGACGCCGCCTCCAAGGACCTCCAGGCGGTGCACGTCGAGATGGTGCTCAACTACCGGCTCGTGCCCGACCGGGCGCCCGAGGTGTACCGGTCGATCGGGCTCGGCTTCTCGGGCGTGATCATCGATCCTGCCGCCCAGGAGGTCCTCAAGGCCAACACCGCGACCCACATCGCCACCGAGATCCTCTTGCAGCGCCCCCTGATCAAGGCCGACGTCCAGCGGGAGCTGACCGTCTGGCTCGCCAAGTACGGCATCGAGCTGAAGGAGGCGGCCCTCGCCAACATCCGCTTCGACCAGGCGTACGAGAAGGCGATCGAGGCCAAGCAGATCGAGGAGCAGAAGGCGGAGCAGAAGCGCTACGAGCTGATCCAGGCCCAGCGCCAGGCCGAGATCATGGCGGCGCAGGCCAAGGGCAAGGGCGACGCGGCGCGCGAGGAGGCTCGTGGGGTCGCCGAGGCCCTCCGGCTCAAGGGCGAGGCGGAGGCCGCGTACAACGCCAAGGTGTCCGCGTCGTTGACCCCGGTCCTGATCCAGCAGCAGTACCTGGCCCGGTGGGACGGGCGGCTGCCGCAGTACACGCTGGGCGGGAACGCCGTGCCGTTCATCCAGCTCCCGGCCGCGCCGGGAGAGGGCGCCCGGCGGTAGGTCGCGCCCCGGGGGAGGACGCCGAATGAAGGAGGCGGTCCGGCGGCAGGCCCAGGAGCAGGCCAGGGAGTACCTCAAGACCCGGGGGACGCGTCTTCCGGCCCCCGTCATCGCCGAGCGCGTGGGCGCCGCTTTCCAGGCGCTCGAGTCGCTGCTCGACTCGGTCTCGTCCGAGCAGGCGCCGCGCGTCGCCTGGCCCGAGGAGTGGACGATCCAGGAAATCGTGGATCACCTGGTGGAAACGCACCGCCAGAGCCTCGACGAGCTGCGGTGCCTCCTCGCGGGCCAGGCGCCGGGCGGCGAACCGATCCCGGCGGGCCTCCAGTCCAAGGCCCCGCGCCTGCGCCCGTGGACCTGGCTCGTGCGCGAGCTGAAGAGCACGCACCGGGACATTCTCGCGGCGCTGGAGGAGATCCCGGCTGATTTCGTGACCGAGGCGCGGGCGCAGCTCGTCATGGTGGTGAACGTTCGGGACGAGGAGGACGGCGCGCTCGTTCCCGTCGAGTGGGTCGAGGAGCTGGACTGGAAGGGCTACGCGACCGCGCTGCGCCTGCACGCGATCGACCACCTGAACCAGGCGAAGAAGGTGCTCGCGGAGGTGCGGTAGGGCGGCGGTCGTCCGGCCGCCGCCCGGCGCCGGGTCAGGACTTCCGGGCGTCGGCCCTGACGATCACGCCGCACGCGGCGCGGCCGCCGCTGTTGCCGGTCGGGTCCGTCCTGAAATCGTCGGGACCCGCGTGCGCCACGATCGCGCTCCCGTTCGCATCGAACAGCGAGGTCGGACCGCTGCCGAGCGTCACGCGGTCGGTCATCGTCTCGAGGCGCCCCGTCCCGTCGGCCGCGATGGTGATGTTCGGCAGGTCGCCGGCGTGCGGCCCCTGCGGGTTCAACGTCCCGTGCTGGCGCCCGTGCGGATTGAAGTGTCCTCCGGCGGAGGTGAACGCCGGCGGCTCGCACGCGCCGATCTCGTGGACGTGCACGCCCTTGGGGCCGGCCGCCATCCCGCGCATTTCGAGGACCATCCGGACGCCGCCACTGACCTCCGTCAGCGTCGCGGTGCCAACCACCTGTCCGCTCGCGTTCCTCAGCTCCGCGGTCGCCGTCGCGGCACTGGTCGACCCCATCATGCCGGCGCACCCGGCGACGAGGAAGGGGAAGAGGGCGAAGGTCCACACGGCTCTCATCGGGCGCCTCCTTTGCCTGAGAACTCCTCCTTGGCCTCGCGCAGCGCGTCCGGCGCGGCGAGGAGGTCGAGCGCGGTCATCGCGAGCGCCTTCGCGCCTGCCCGGATCCCGGCGCGCGCCATCGGTGACCGCGCCCACTCGGCGAACTCGCGGGAGTGCGCCGGCACGCCGTCGGGCGAGATCCGGATGTACGGGTGGATCGTTGGGAGCGCCTGGCTCACGTTGCCACAATCCGTCGAGCCGTAGCCCGCCTGGCCGTCGTCGGGGTCTTCGGGGAAGTCGATCAGCTCGAGGTTCCTCGCGAAGAGCGCCGCGATCGTGGCGTTGGGCCTGAGCGGCTCGTGGACGATCGGGTCGGGGGTGACGGTCACCCGGCACCCGGTGGCCCTGGCGGAGCCCTCGGCGCAGGCCTGGAACCGGCGCAGCAGCTCCCGGCACTCCTCCGTCGTGAGCGCCCGCAGATAGAACTCGGCGCTCGCGTACTCCGGGATGATGTTCGGCTGCGCGCCGCCGTTCGAGATGATCCCGTGTACGCGCGAGTCCGGGCGGAGCTGCTGCCGCAGCATGTCGAGCGCCAGGAAGAGCTGGATGACCGCGTTGAGCGCGTTCACCCCGCGCCACGGCCAGCTCGACGCGTGCGCCGCCTGACCGAAGAACTCCGCCTTGACCTTGATGATCCCGAGGCTCGGGCGCCAGACCTGGGTGCCGCACCGCCCGTGGATCATCATGGCCGCGTCGACGTCGCGGAACACGCCGGCCTCCATCAGCCGCACCTTGCCCGCGCCGCCCTCCTCGGCGGGCGTGCCGATGACCTGGATCCGGCCCGCGTACGGAAGCGCGCCGAGCGCCCGGGCGAGCGCCGCCCCGGCGCCCGCGCCGGCCGCGGCGATGACGTTGTGGCCGCACGCGTGGCCGATGCCGGGCAGGGCGTCGTACTCGGCGAGGATCGCGACGGTCGGGCCGGCGCCGGCTCCGGCGATGGTCGCCCGGAACGCCGTCGGGAGCCCGCCGACCCCGCGCTCGACGCGCGCGCCGTGCTTCTCGAGGAGCTCCGTCAGCCATGCGTGCGCCTGGGCCTCCTTGAAGCAGAGCTCGGGCGTGTCGTGGATGCGGTGCGAGAGCTGCTCCAGCTCGTCGGCGAGCCGGTCGACCGCCGCGGCGACCGCGAGCTTCACGCCTTCGGGTGTGGCGGCGGCGCTCACCGGGAGCCCCGGAACTCCTCCTGGGCCTTCCGGACCAGTCCGGGCTCGGCCAGGAGATCGAGCGTGGTCATCGCCATCGTCTTCGCCGCCTTGAGGAGTCCGTCGCGCGCGAGCGCGCCCACCGCGGCCGCCTCGAAGGCGCGCGAGTGGATGGGTGTCGCGTCGGGCGCGATCCGAATGTACGGCTGGATCGTCGGCAGCACCTGGCTCACGTTGCCGACGTCGGAGGAGCCGAGCCGGTCCTTGACCTCCGGCGACTCGGCGACGCCCAGGCGCGCCATGTTCGAGCGGAAGACGTCGAGGAGCGTGTCGTTGCGCTTCATCGGGTCGTAGGGGGTGTCGTGGTCGGTCACGGTGAGCGTGCATCCGGTCGCGGCGGCCGCGCCCTCGGCGCAGGCGACGACCCGCGTGCGCAGGTCCCCGAGGTAGTCGAGCCGGGCGGCGCGCACGTAGAAGGTCGCGGCCGCGAACTCGGGGATGATGTTCGGCGCGGCGCCGCCGTGCGTGATGATGCCGTGGATGCGCGCGTCGGGTCGCACCTGCTGCCGGAGCATGCTGACGTTGTTGAAGGTCTGGATGACGGCGTCGAGCGCGTTGACGCCCTCCCAGGGGTCGGCCGCCGCGTGCGCGGCCTTGCCCTTGAACTCGAGGCCGACGCGGACGATCCCCAGGAGGTCCTGGTGCAGGACCCACTGGTCCCAGCCGTGGATCATCATGGCCGCGTCCACCCCCTGGAACGCGCCGCCGCGGAGGAGCCTCACCTTGCCGCCCCCGCCCTCCTCGGCCGGCGTGCCGATGACCTGGATGCGGCCGTTGGGGAGGCGGTCCCGCACGGCGGCCAGCGCCGCTCCGGCGCCCGCGCCCGCGGCGGCGATGACGTTGTGCCCGCAGGCGTGGCCGATGCCGGGCAGGGCGTCGTACTCGCACATGATCGCGATCGTCGGCCCGGCGCCGGTCTCCAGCGTGGCGCGGAACGCCGTCTCGACGCCCGCGATCCCCCGCTCCACCTTGAACCCCCGGGACCCCAGGAACTCGGTGAGCCACGCCGCCGCCTTCGTCTCCTGGTAACCGAGCTCGGGGTTGTCGTGGATCCGATGGGACAGCCCCTCGAGGTCGTCGGCGAGACGGTCCACGGCCTGGGCGATCAGGTCCTTGAGCGCGCTCATGAATCGGTCTCCTCGGTCGTCACGGTCGGAACCCGGGTCGGTGACGCGCACCACTATATCACCGCCGCGGTGTGCTACGATTCGCGGGCACCATGGGCCGGACGATCTACCTCGGCGCGCGCATCATCGACGGCACGGGTGCGGCGCCCCTCGCGGGCCGGGCCGTCGTGGTGGAGGACGGCGCCATCGTGGGCGTGGTCGCCGGGGCAGGCGCCGGGGGTGGCGCCGACCGGGTCGTCGACCTCGGCGGCCTCACGCTGCTCCCCGGGCTCATCAACTGTCACACGCACGTCTGCCTCGGCGGCGAGCCGGACCCGCTCGCCCGGTTCGCGGCCGACTCACTCCTGATGACCGCGTTCCGTGCGGCGTGTCACGCGCGGGCGACCGTCGAGGCGGGCGTGACGACGATCCGGGACCTGGGCGGCCGGGAGTTCGCCGACGTCGCGGTGAGGTCCGCCATCGCGCAGGGGCTCGTCGTCGGACCGCGGATGCTCGTCGCGGGCAAGGTCATCACGATGACGGGCGGTCACGGCCACTGGATCGGCCGCGAGGCCGACGGTGCGGACGAGGTCCGCCGCGCGACCCGCGAACAGCTCAAGGCGGGGGCGGACGTGATCAAGCTCGTCGCCACGGGCGGGGTGATGACCTCGGGGGCGGAGCCCGGCGCCGCCGCGCTGACGCTCGACGAGATGTCGGCCGCGGTGGAGGAGGCCGAAAAGGCCGGGCGGCGGACGGCGGCGCACGCCCAGGGGGCGCAGGGGATCGCGGCTGCGATCGGCGCCGGCGTGCGGACGATCGAGCACGGCATCGAGCTGACCCCGGAGATCGTCGCGCGCATGGTCGAGCGGGACGTGGCGCTCGTGCCGACTCTCCTGGCGCCGGACCGGATCGCCGCCGGTGGGACCACCGCCGGCATTCCCGACTTCATGGTGCGGAAGTCGCAGGCGGTGATCGCGCGGCACGTCGAGAGCTTTCGGCTCGCCCACCGCGCCGGCGTCCGCATCGCCTGCGGGACGGATGCCGGCACGCCGCTCAATCCGCACGGCTCCGTCGTGCCGGAGCTCCGGCTGATGGTGAGGTACGGGCTGACGGCGCTCGAGGCGATCCGCGCGGCCACGTCGGTCGCCGCCGGGGCGCTGGGCCTCGCCGAGACGATCGGCCGGATCGCGCCCGGGCTCCGGGCCGACCTCGTCGCCGTCGAGGGCGATCCGGCGATGGACGTCGGCGACCTCGAGCGCGTCCGCCTCGTGGTCCTGGACGGCGCGCACCTCGTCGCGCGGCTCTGAAGTCGCGGGGCCCGGGACGGGCGCCCGCGAAGGGAGGAGGACCGTGAAGCGTCGAGTGGAGCTGGCCGTCGCCAGTCCCCCGACGTTCCTCGGCGGCGCCGTGGAGCCGCGACGGATCCGGGACTTCCTCGGCCGGGCCGAGGCGCTCGGCTTCGCGAGCGCGTGGGCCGTGGAGCAGATTCTGGGGTCGATCCCGAGCCTCGAGCCGATCGAGCTCCTCACGTACGCGGCCGCGGTGACCGAGCGCCTCCGCCTCGGCTCGGCGGTGCTGCTGACCGCGCTGCGCAGCCCCGTCCATGTCGCGAAGAGCCTGGCGACGCTCGATCACCTGAGCGGGGGCCGGCTGATCGTCGGCGTCGGGCTCGGCGGGAACCCGCGCGTCTATCCTGCCTACGGGATCTCGGCCGATCGCCGCGCCGCGCGCTTCGCCGAGGGGATCCGGCTCATGAAGCGCCTCTGGACCGAGCCGCGCGTGACCTTCGCGGGGGAGTTCTGGAAGCTCGAGAACGCGTCCATGGAGCCCAAGCCCCTGCAAAAGCCCCACCCGCCGATCTGGTTCGGCGGGCATCAGCAGGGAGCGCTGCGGCGTGCCGTCGAGCTGGGCGACGGGTTCATCGGGGCGGGGTCGATCTCGACGGTCACCTTCGCCGACGAGGTGCGGACGCTCGCGGCCCTCGTCGCGGAGGCGGGACGCGATCCCGCCACTTTCGCCGTCGGCAAGCGCGTCTATATTGCCCTCGATGACGACCGGGCGCGCGCGGGCCGGCGCCTCACCGAGTGGTTCGGCGCCTTCTACGGGAGGCCGGAGCTGGCGGAGCAGGTCTCGGTCTGGGGCGGGGCGCAGCAGTGCCTCGACGGGCTCCGGGAGATCGTGGCGGCCGGTGCCCGGTTCCTCCTCCTGAACCCGGTCTTCGACGAGATGGTTCAGCTCGAGCGGTTCGCCTCGGAGCTGGCGCCCACGCTCTAGCCCGTCCTACGAGGAGGCGACCGCCTCCTCGAGCCGGGCCTCGAAGGGGATCGCGAACGTGAAGGTCGCGCCCTTCAGCGCGACCCCCTCGCTCTCCACCCAGATGCGGCCGCCGTGGAGTTCGACGAGCTTCCGGGTCAGCGCGAGCCCGAGCCCCGTCCCCTGTTGCTCCCGCGCGTAGGACGAATCGACCTGCTCGAACGAACCGAAGATCCGCTCCTGGTCCTCGGGCTTGATGCCGATGCCCGTGTCGGTGACGGACACGCGGAGGAGCTGTCTTGGGCCGCCGTCGCCCTCGGCCCGGCTCTCGACGCCCGCGGACACGTGCACGCGGCCGCCCTCGTGCGTGAACTTGATCGCGTTGCTCAGGAGGTTCAGCATGATCTGCTTGAACTTCGGCGCATCGGCGGTGAGCGGCGGGAGGTCCGGCTCGATCTCGGTGTTCAGGAGGATGCTCTTCTGGCGCGCGAGGGTCTCGACGACCGTGACCACGTCCCGCAGCGCCTCGGTGGCGTCGAACCGGCTGCGCTCGAGCTGCATCCGCCCCGCCTCGATCTTCGAGAGGTCCAGGATCTCGTTGATGAGGTGCAGCAGATGGCGCCCGCTGGTCAGGATCTTCGTGACGAAGTCGACCTGTTTCTCGTTCAGCCCGCCGTAGATCCCCTTGATGAGGACCTGCGAGAATCCGATGATCGCGTTCAGCGGCGTGCGCAGCTCGTGGCTCATGGTCGCGAGGAACCGGCTCTTCGCCTGGCTGGCCTCCTCCGCCTTCAGCTTCGCGATCTCGAGCTGGGCGGAGTTCGCCGCCTCCCAGCGGATCCGCTCCTCCCGCTCGGCGATCCCCACGACCATGTGGTTGATGGCGGTCGCCAGCTCCCCCAGCTCGTCCTGCTGGGTCAATGTCACGCGGTGCCCGTAGTCGCCCTGCTCGATCTCGCGGACGCCCCGCACCAGCGTCTGCACCGGCCGCGAGACCGTCCGCGCCACCGCGACGCCGCCGATCACCGAGACGATCAACCCGGCGGCGAGGAGGGCGAGGAGATTCCGCCGCAGCCGGTAGAGGGGCTCGAAGGCTTCCTCCACGGACTTCTGGAGCACGGCGGCGATCCCCGGGCCGGTCTCGCGGCTCAGGGTGACCGCGTGCGAGATGTGCTCCTCGCCGTCGAAGTAGACGGAGAAGGTCTCCGCCTCGCCGAGCCTTCCCGGGAGGCCCCGCAGCAGCGCCTGCCGGCGCGAGGGCGGGAGCGTCGAGGCGAAGGTCTCGACCCCGGGCTCTCCGCTGACGAACGAGACGTGGAGCCTGGTGAGGCGCTGCAGGTCGCGCGCGAGCTTGTCGTCGATGGTGAATCCCATGCCGATCCAGGCGACCGGGACGGGCGCCAGGAGGGGCACGATGACCATCTGGTACGGACGGCCGTCGAGGAACACGATCGCGGAGGCCTCCCCGCTATCCTCCGCGCCGTGGATCAGCTCGGGGAACGCGAACGGCCCCTCGGGGACCTCGGGGTGGAGCGTGTCGGCGAGCAGCATGGCGTCCGGCGAGACCAGCACCATGACGTCGGCGCCGATCCGCGCCTGGTGGTTCTCGAGCGCGGAGAGGACCGTGCCCGCGTGGAAGGTCGAGTACGCCGCCTTGAACGCGAAGTCGCCGGAGAGCAGGCGCGCGGCCTCCGCGAGCTGCTGGTCGCGCGCCTTGATGAGGCGGTTGAACACGCGCCCGCCGACCAGGAGCTGGTCCCGGATCTGCCCGCGCGCGTCGCGGGTGTTCGCCAGGTCGACCACGACGAACGTGAGGACCTGCATGAGCATGAGCAGGCCCACGACGAAGACGACGATGCGCCCCTGGAAGCTCCGGAAGCGCATCAGGCGGGCACTCCGCTAGTTGCCCTGCTGCTGCTCATAGCCTCGTCGGGGCGGCCGCCAGTCGCGCTTGAGGCTCATCGCGAACGCGGCCTGCTCGGTCCCGGTCGGGGAGAGCGTCACACGCTGGACGGACGGCTCCGGGGAGCCCTTGAGGCGGGGGTGCCAGGCGTGCGCGTCGTAGGCGCCGGCCGGGGCGTCGGCGATGCGCGCCTTGCCGTCCGGGCCGGTCTTGGCGAAGTACGGCGTCGGCACGACGTAGACGTACCCCACCATCCAGTCGTGGATGTTGCATCCCAGCGCCACGATGCCCGCCTTGTCGAAGACGACCGGGTTGGCGGGCGTGCCGATGTAGAGCGGCAGCTCGAACTTCTTCGCGGGCGAGAACGAGTAGACGTGGTGCCGGATGTTGTCCCTGTTGGGGAAGGTGACGGACGTGCCGACCTCGATGGGCAGCACGTGGGGGATGAACTCCTTGTCCTGCTGATCCATGGTCGCCGGCGGCGGCGTCCGCGCGGCCGCGGCGGCGCCAGCGGGGACGAGGTACACGACGGCGTCGGCGACGGGCTTTCCCTTGTCGTCCCGCACGGCCGCGTCGATGCTCCCGGCCAGCGCGGGCGGTGAGACGCCGAGCACCCCCGCCGCAAGCGCGCCGAGCGTGATCGTCCAGTACCGCGCCCGCCTGCGACCGCGACCCGCGATCATGCGCCTCCTCGGCCCCTCCTTCCGGGGCGTGCCTCGATCATCGGACCCGGGTCCCGCATCGTCAAGGCGGCGGGCTCGCCCGCCACGAGACCGTCGGCGGCGCGCTGGAAACTGGTGTATCGTAGCCGCCCGACGCGCCTGTAGCTCAGTTGGAGAGAGCGTCGGACTTCGAATCCGAAGGCCGCAGGTTCGATTCCTGCCAGGCGCACCAACTCGAGGGGCTCAGAGCACCCCGAGGGTGTTCCGACCCGCCCGCTTCGCCTCGTAGAGCGCCTTGTCCGCGGCCGGCATCAGGTCCGCGCCCGCAGCCACGTCCTCGGGCAGGGACGCCACGCCGAGACTGATCGTGAGCGGGCCGTGGGTGAACGGGTGCTGCTCGATGAGGCCCCTGATGCGCTGGGCGTACGTGACGGCCCCGGCCTTCGGCGTGTTGACGAGGAGGATGGCGAACTCGTCGCCCCCGTAGCGGGTGATGACCGTGAAGGCACGCGAGTACTTCTGGAGGAGGCGGGACACCTCCCGCAGGGCGTCATCGCCCGCCGCGTGCCCGAGCTGGTCGTTCAGCTCCTTGAAGCGGTCGAGGTCGATCAGGACGAGGGAGACCGGCTCGCCGAAGCGGGCGTGCCGCTTCACCTCCTCCTCCAGCCGCAGCATGAAGTACCGACGGTTGTAGACGTTGGTCAGGCCGTCCTTGAACGACAGCTCCTCGAGCCTGGCGTTGCGGATCGCCACCGCGGCCAGCGAGGCGAGCGAGCGCAGCAGGTACTCGTACCCGGCGTGGAACGGGACGACGGCGCTGTCCCCGTCGAGGGCGTTGATGAGCTGGAGGACGCCGACGATGTGTCCCGTCGTATCCTGCAGCGGAACGACGAGGACCGAGCGGGTGCGGTAGTCGGTGCGCTCGTCGATATGGGCGTTGAACGCGTACGACCGGCCCGGGGGGACGTCGTAGGCGTTGGGCAGGTTCACCACCTCGCCGGTCGACGCGACGTAGCCGGCCAGGCTCTCCTCGTTCACGGGCAGCGGCTCGACCTGGAGCGTCTGCGTCATCGCCGCCTCGCCGACGCGCGCGGCCAGCGCGTCGTTCTGAACGACCGCGAAGTGGAGCTTATCGCCCTCGCGCAGGAACAGCGTGCCTGCCTCCGCGAGCGTGAACCTCCGAGCCTCGGTGAGGATCCGGTTCAGGAGGACGGAGAGGTCGCGCTCGCTGGTCAGATCGATCCCGATCTGGATCAGCTCCTTGAGGAGCTGGGTCAGGTCAATCGACTGTGGCATCCCGAGACCCCTCTCTCCGCTCCGGACCATCCGGAGCCCATTCATGACTTGCTCATCCAAGACACGTGCCAGGAATTATCGACGAATCAGTGCTGGAAGTGCCCGAAAAAACGCGCGATTCACCTGTGGTCGCGCTCGTGCCGGCCACCACCGGGCGTCCGATGGAAAGTCTTGATCCAGGGTGGCCAATTTCTTAACATCTCGCGGTCTGATCCGGGGCGGAATGCTAGAATCGGCCCATGGATAGCGTCCTCGTGGTCGATGACGAGCGGAACATCCGGGCGCTCCTGACCCGGGTGCTCACGGAAGAGCAGCTCGATGTCCACACGGTCGGCACGGGCACGGAGGGCCTGGAGAGCGCGGCCGATCTCGACCCCGACGTCGTCCTGCTCGACATCCGCCTTCCAGACATCGACGGCCTCGAGGTCCTCAGGGCGCTCAAGGGCCGGCACCCCGAGACGGCCGTCATCATGATCACCGCCTTCGGCCAGATCGAGAACGCGGTGCTGGCCATGCGGAGCGGCGCCACGGATTACCTCGAGAAGCCGTTCGAGCACCTCGACAAGTTGCGGCTCGCGGTCAGGCGCGCGCTCGACGAGGTGCGGGCGCGCCGCGAGATCCACCGGCTCAGGACGCTCCAGGAGGGCCAGTACCGCGCGGACCAGATCATCGGCGAGTCCGACTCCACGCGTCGTCTCCGCACGATGATCTCCCAGCTGGCCCGGAGCGAGGCCCAGACGATCCTGGTCCAGGGCGAGAGCGGGACCGGGAAAGAGCTGGTGGCCAAGGGATTGCACTACGAGAGCCCGCGGCGCCAGTTCCCCTTCATGGAGATCAACTGCGCCGCGATCACCGAGACCCTGTTCGAGAGCGAGCTGTTCGGGCACGAGAAGGGGGCGTTCACCGACGCGAGGACCACGAAGAAGGGATTGATGGAGTTGGCCGACCGCGGGACCCTGTTCCTCGACGAGGTGACCGAGATGTCCTCGGGGAGCCAGGCGAAGTTCCTCCGCTGCATCCAGGAGCGCGTGTTCAGACGGGTCGGCGGGACGCGGGACATCAAGGTGGACGTGCGGGTCATCGCTGCGACGAACCGGCCCCTCGAGGCGCAGGTGAAGGACGGGAAGTTCAGGGAGGATCTCTTCTACCGCCTGAACGTGATCCCGATCGTCATCCCGCCGCTCCGCGAGCGGCAGGAGGACATTCTCCCGCTGGCGCGTCACTTCCTGCTCGAGTCGAACACGCGCTTCCACAAGACGATCAGGGGCTTCGGGCCCCAGACCGAGAAGCTCTTGCTGAGCTACCGGTGGCCCGGAAACGTGCGGGAGCTGAAGAACCTGATCGAGCGGCTCGTCATCCTCGGGGCCTCGGAGCTGATCGAGCCGGGCGATCTCCCGCCGCCGTTCTCGGCTCCCCTCGAGAGCGCGCCACGGCGATCGCCCGCGGGCGACGCCCAGAGCCTCGCGGACGTCGAGCGCGACTACATCCTCGAGACGATCCAGAGGGCCAACGGGAACAAGAGCAAGGCCGCGAAGATCCTCGGGATCTCACGGCAGACCCTCAGGAAGAAGCTCGAAGAACGCTGACCGTCACCGGCTCGCCGCCGGTCAGCTCCTCACCAGCCGCGTGACTCGATGGCAAGAAATCAGCCATGCTCGCTGGGGCCCACCTGGGGCCCAACGGACAAAAGTGTTCAGTCTCAACACGTTGGCCCGGGTTTCTCCATTGGTATCCGCTTTGCTCTGAGACACGCCGGGCAATACCGAAGACCGAGACCATGATGGTCCGGGGAGGGAAGATGAGGCACACGGTCCGGAAGCTCGAGGTCGAGGGCTTGGAGCAGCTCCGACAGCTCGTCTCCGAGAACCTGGACGGCATCGAGCCCGGTCTCACCGTCATCGACTCCCGGCTCCTCCTCGGCCATGCGACCGTCGATCTCGTCGCGCTCGACGCGAAGCGGTCGCTCGTGCTCATCCTGCTCGGGACGACGGCAGACGAGAGGATGCTCCTCACTGCCATGGACGCCTACGCGTGGTGTCTCGAGTATCCCGACACGATCTCCCGGCTCTACCCGATGGCCAGCGTGGTTCCGGGCCGCGCGGCGCACGTCATCTTCGTCGTCGAGCACGTGGCCGACGCCTTCGCGCGCAGGGTGAGGCAGCTCAACGTCCCCGAGATCGACTGCGTGGAGTTCCGCCATCTCGACGTCGACGGAACGCCCGCCGCTTACTTCGACGTGATCGAGCGGATCCGCCGCGCCGCGCCGACGGGCCCCGTCGCTCCGTCCCCGGTCGCGCCCGCGCCGGCGATCCACGTGGCGCCCCCGATGGTCGGGCCCGTCAGGCCGAGCGTTCCGGCGCGCGTCGCGGAGACGATCGCCGCCGCCCCGCCGGTGTCGGACGACCGGCTCGAGGTCCTGAACCAGCTCCTCGCCGAGTCGCTCGCGGGAATGAGCCCGAGCCTGCGCGACCGGATCCTCAAGTCCGAGGCCGCGCCGAGCCGTGCGATCGAGGCGCCCGTTCAGCTGAACGGCAACGGTGCTGCCGGCGCGCCGGCTCCGACCGAGAGCGGCGAGTCGAAGTACGTGTTCGCGGAGGCCGTGAAGCTCTCCGCGCCGGTGGCGCCGCCGGCCCACCCCGCGGCCACCGACTCGGCCGAGGCGCAGCCCACAGAGCCTCCGAAGAGCGCCGCGCCCGAGCCGCCGGCCGCGCCGGCGCCCGAGGCGCCGCGGACGCCCGTCGCGCCGCCGACGGCGGCCCGGGTGAGCCAGCCGACCGGGAGTGCGGGCGAGAGCACGAGCCGGCCGGCCGCGAGCGTGAGCAAGGCTCCGGAGCCGGCCGTGCCACAGCCCGAGACGAAGGTGCTCGGCGAGCTGGATTCGCTGCAGTTCCCGGGGGGCGGCCTCTCCCGACAGTGGCTGGAGTTCCTGAACCAGCTCCAGGCCGCGAAGTAGCGGTCCCCGACAAACGACGGGAAAGGGTGACGGGTGACAAGCGACATGCCCACTCAGCTTGAAGGGTGCAGCGCGGAGACGATCCCTCTCGTGACCGGCGCCGCAGGCTCGTCGTCGGGCTCCCCGGCGTCCCACGTCGACGTGCTCCGGGTCCTCGTCGTCGACGACAACGCGCCGATCCTGAGGTTCCTCGACTCGGCCATCACCGCCGAGGGGTGTCTTGTCTCGACCGCCGGGGCCGCCGAGCAGGCCCTCGATCTCCTCTCGGACCAGCCCTTCGACCTCGTCATCTCCGACATCAAGATGCCCGGGCTCTCCGGGCTCGATCTCCTCCGCGCCGTCAAGGGCAGGCAGCCGGCGACGCCGGTCGTGCTCATCACCGGCGTTCCGTCCGTGAACTCGGCGGTGTTCGGCCTCCGCCACGGGGCGTACGACTACCTGCCGAAGCCGTTCTCGGTGAAGGAGGTCCAGCAGCTCATTCAGCGCCTCCGGAGGGACCGGCTCCAGGGCGACAAGCTGATCGGCCTCCCCTCCGGGCTCACCGAGGAGCTCCACCGCAGGCAGTTCGGCGTCGAGGTGCTCTGCCGGATCGGCGAGCTCGCCCTCCAGGGCCTCGAGCCCAAGGCCTTCCTCGAGAGCGTGCTGGGCTACACGATCCAGAGCCTCGGCAGCGACGCGGCGCTCATCCTCCTCCGTGACGAGGACGGCAACTTCCGGTCGAGCGAGCAGGGCCACCCGGCGCTCGTCAAGCAGCTCCTGAGCTTCCTCCACGCCGCGTTCGAGGATCTGGTGCGGACCGGGGGGATGGAGACGCTCGCGCTCACCAAGCCGGAGCACTCCTTCTCGGCGATCGCCGCGCTGATCCCGGGGGTCGGCCGGTCGATGGGGATCCTCTGCCTCGGCCGGGACGCCCAGACCGGCGCGTTCCTCCCGGACGAGAAGGAGCTGCTGCTCGGCTACGCCCAGACGACCGCGCTGGCGCTCCAGAAGATCCTCCTCCGCGAGAACGTCGAGAAGAACCTCGTCAACACGATCGCTTCCTTCGTCACCGCGCTCGAGTCGAAGGACCCGTACCTCAAGGGCCACTCCACGCGCGTGTCCATGTATGCCGGCGAGCTCGCGACGGTCATGGGACTGCCCGAGTCCGACGTGCTCGTGATCTGCCGCGCGGGCATGCTCCACGACCTGGGCAAGCTCGTGGTGATGGACTCCATCCTCCGGAAGACCGGCGAGCTGACGACGGAGGAGTACCTCCTCATCAAGAGCCACCCGGTGATCGGCGACAAGATCTTGAGCCCCCTCAGGTTCCTGGCCCCGGAAGCGCAGGTGGTCAGGCACCATCACGAGCGGTACGACGGCGCGGGCTACCCGGACGGGCTCGGCGGCGAGCAGATCCCGCCGTTCGCCCGCGTCGTCACCGTCGCCGACGCCTTCGACGCGATGACGTCGGACCGGCCGTACCGCACGGCGCTGCCGTTCGACGTGGCGTTCACGGAGATCGTGCGGGGCGCGGGGACGCAGTTCGACCCCGCGGCGGTCCAGGCCTTCGCGACGATCCCCCGCAACCGCCTCATGGAGATCAGCCAGTGCTTCAACATCTCACTGCCGGCGGTCGAGATCAGGTGACGAGCCCGGACAAGCCGAAGATCCTGGTGGTCGACGACGCGGGGCCGGTGGTCATCCTGTGCGTGAACGTGCTCCAGTCCTTCGGCTACTCCGTCAAGGGCGCCAACCGGGGTGAGACGGCCCTGGAGCTGCTCCGGAAGGAGCGCTTCGACCTCGTCCTGGTGGACTACAAGATGCCGGGCCTCAGCGGCTTCGACGTGTTCACGCAGTCGCGCGCGATCTGCCCGGACGCGGCGTTCGTGCTCGTGACCGCGCACGGAACGCCGGCCGTCATCGACGAGGCGAAGCGGCTGGGCTTCAACTCCACGTTGCTGAAGCCGTTCACTCCCGACGAGCTCCGCGGGGCCGTCGAGTCGGTCCTCGCGGGCAGAGCGTAGGAGCGGCGAATGGTATCTAATGCACAGACCAGTCGGACGTTCGGAACGGCGGGGGGCGTCATGACGTCGGTGCTCGGGGGCATCCAGTGGGGGCTCGATCGGATGCTGTCGATCGGGTACGGCCTCGTGTACGACTACATCTTCGAGCAGTTCAAGCCCTACCAGAGCCTCCAGCGCGAGGTCCTCGAGCTGGTCGAAGCGCCCGTGCCGGAGACGGTCGATCGACGGGAGATCCAGGTGCTCGACGTCGGCTGCGGCCCCGGCAACTTCACCTTCGTGCTCGCCGAGGCCGGCTTCTCGGCGCTGGGGCTGGATCCCTACGCCGCCCTGGTCGACGTGGCCCGCGAGAAGCGTCGCGCGAAGCAGTTCCCGCACCTGGCCTTCCGGCACGGCGATCTCGCCAAGGGGAGCGGCCTCCGGGCCCGGAGCTTCGACCAGGTGGTCAACATCCACTCCCTCTACGTCCATCCGGAGCCGCATCAGCTGCTCCTGGAGGCCTGGCGGGTCCTCAAGCCGGGCGGGCACGCGATCTTCGTCAACCACACGCGCCAGGTGGGACAGTGGGCGACCTTCCTCGAGATCAAGCGGCGCGAGGGGTTCGGTGCCGCGCTCCGGTCGCTCCTGTGGGTGGTCCCCAACGCCGTCTTCGAGACGATGCGCAAGCGCGTGGGCCCCCACTACTGGGACGAAGACGGGTTCTCGACGCGCCTCCGCGAGGCGGGCTTCACGGTGCTCGAGATGCGCAGGACGTTCCTCAACGGGGCGAGCCTCCTCGTCTGGGCGAGGAAAGACACCGAGGAGTAGATGGGCCGACCGATCGAGTTGGAACTCGTGGAAGGTTCGGGCGCTCGGATGCCCATCCGGCGGGCCATCGAGCGCCTGATCGCCGTCGGGTACGGCCTGACCTACGACGCCGTGGTCCGAGGGTTCGACCCGTACGAGGCGCTGCTCGACGAGATCACCGCGCTCATCGAGGCCTCCCGCCCGGCCGGGGCGAGCCGGCGCTCGACCCGGGTCCTCGACATCTCGTGCGGGATCGGGAACGTGGCCGTGCGGCTCGCCCGCGAGGGCTACGGGGTCGTCGGGCTCGACGCGGTGGAGCACCTGGTCGACGTCGCGAGGCAGAAGAGCCGGGCGGAAGTGGGGCTCGACCTGACCTTTCGCCACCTCGACCTGGCGCGTGACCCCCTTCCGGAGACCGGCACTTTCGACGTGCTGGTCAGTATGCACACGCTCTACTGGCACCCCGATCCAGCGAGATTGCTGGACGCGTGCTCGCGGGCGCTCAGGCCCGGCGGGCACGCGCTCTTTCTGACGTACTCGCGCCCAGCGCGCGTGCTCCGGACGTTTTGCGAGATCCGGGCGCGCGAGGGAACTGGCCGCGCGCTGCAGGCCCTTCGCTGGCTGGTTCCGACGGCGTTGTTCGAGATGCTCCGTCATTGTGATCAGCGGTACCTCACCGAGGCGCAATTCCACGGAGACCTCGCCCGCGCCGGCTTTGAGATCGTCGAGGCGCGGCGGACCTTCCTGGCCCAGATCAGCCTGCTGGCGTGGACCCGGGCTCGAGCGCGTGGCATGGCGCGTGCATAAGCACAGAGCATGGATTATGAAGGTGGGACTCATCGGATGGCGAGCAGAGGGTGGTGTAGAGAGTGCAGTGAACCCCAACTCCAAGTCATCTTTGGGCTTTACTTGGGGCTCGCCGGGACAGACTCCCGGGCGAGAGGTGAGGAGATGACGCGATGAACCGGCAAGGAATGAAGCACTGGTCAGTTCTGGTCCTGGCAGTGGTCCTGATGGCCGGCGTCGGCCAGGCGAACGCCGCCGACGCCACGCTGTACGAGGTGACGGAGAACATGTCGATCGGGTTCGACGGCACGGCCGTCCTCCGTCTGGCCACCGCCGCCCTCCAGGGCACCGCCAACCTCGGCACGCCGCTCTGCTCGGACGCCGTGCTGGTGACGAATCCCAAGGCGCAGAGCTGCACCGTGACCGCGATCGGTAGCGACAGCGTCGACCTCGCGACGGGTCTCGGCTCCGTGGGGGGCACGTACGCGGTCGTCGTGCAGGGCGACAACAACGTGGACGCGCCCGAGTTTGTGGTCCAGACCGGTACCTTCACGGGCAGCATGGATCTCTCGCTGGCCGTGCTCGGCATCGCGCCGCTGGGCTTCATCACGAACGGCACGTTCACGATCGATCAGGCGCCGGGTGTCGTGATCCCGTTCTCGGGGACGTTCCGGCTGCCGTTCTCGATGAGCGGCAAGTCGAAGACGACGCCCCAGAAGGGCAAGGACGCCTTCTACCTCGGCGACACCGGGACGCTGATCAAGGTCGGGACGGACGAGAAGTCGCTCGGCATCCCGACCGTCCGCTTCGAGGTCACCTTCTGACAGGGCTTCGATGAGCGCGACAGGGCTCGAGGAGAGGGTGGCGGAGGCGACCAGCGACGAGCTGGTCCGCCTCTGTTTCGGGGGTCCGATCACGGCGTCGACCGCGTCCAGGGTCCGCGAGCTGATCCGGGCGCGGGTGCGGCGGGGTGACCTCCGCCTCCTCGTCGATCTCCGCGCGGTCACCACGATCGACGTTTCGGGCATCGCCGCGCTGCTCGACGCCCGGCGAGTGGTCGAGGCCCGGGAGGGCGGCGTCCTGGCCTTCCGGGTCAACGCGACCGTCGACCGGGCCCTCAGGGAATCCGGGACCATCTCGGCGTTTCGGTTGTGGCACGCCCCCGAGGCCTGACCTCGGCTGAGCGGGCGCCGGCCGACCTTCCAGACGACACGGGGCAGGGGATGGCGGACCAGGGGGTGGTGATCGCCCGGGGCAGACGCGTGTCGCTCCGGACCTTCACCCGGGACGACCTCCGCTACCTCGGCGAGTGGGCCGAGGAACCCTTCCTGGAGCAGATGGTCGGCAGCGAGTTCCTCCACGCCTACAAGCACGTTTACGACAAGGACCCGTCCTTCTACGACGCCGTGCTCACCGACACGACCCAGGTCGTCCTGGTCGTCATCGCGAACCGCGGGTGGACCAAGCCCGTGGGGCTGGTCCGGCTGTTCAACGTCCACCTCCTGGAGGGGTACGCCTTCCTGGAGACGATGATCACGGACCAGCGGGCGATCCGGAGGGGATTCGGCGTCGAGGCGGGGAAGCTGATATCCTATTATGGCGTCGACGTGCTGGGGCTCAGGCGGATCGAGGCCAAGGTCTACGAGTACAACATCTTGAGCATCAACTCCCTCAAGCGGCACGGATTCCAGCAGGAGGGCATCCTCCGCAAGGCCGGCTTTTTCGGAGACCGGTTCTGGGACGTCATTGTCTTCGGGATCCTCAAGGAGGAGGTCGAAGAGCAGAGAAAGAAGGACAAGATCTACTTCCCCTTTGATGGCACCGAGGGGAACGCGATTGAGCCTACATAGCCTCCTGCCCCTCCTCGCGCTCCTCCTGAACGTCTCTCTCGTCGGGGTGTCGTTGGTCCGGAACCCCGCGAGCCGGCTGAACCGGGTCTTCGCCTACTTCGTGTCCGGGATGGCCCTCTGGAACTTCGGCGTGTTCATGCTCCGGCGGGCCCCGGATGCGCCGAGCGCGTACTTCTGGGAAGTGGTCATCTTCATCGGGGTGATCATGCTCCCCGCGTTCTACTACCACTTCGTCCTCATCTTTCTCGAGGCCACGACCCGGCACCGGCCGACCCTGGTGCTCGCGTACGCCATCTCGTTCTTCTTCACCGCGTTCAACATCAGCGGCTCGCCCCTCTTCATGAAGGGCGTGACGTGGACCTACTGGGGCTGGGGGCCGACGCCCGGACCGCTCTTCTACGCCTGGCTGCTGTCGTTCAACTTCTACATCATCTACGGGCTTCGCCACCTGATGAAGGCGTACACGGGCGTGGACTCGAGCTTCCGCCGGAACCGGGCCACGCTCATCGTCCTCGGGACGTTCGTGAGCCTGTCCGGCGGGTTCATCGACCTGACGCGAACGATCCTCGCCAAGTTCTTCCCGACCGCGGACCAGATCTACCCGGTGGGTATCCCGGCGAACACGATCTTCGCCCTGATGCTCGGGATCTCGATCGTCCGGTACCGATTGTTCGACGTGAACGTGGCGGTGAAGAAGGTCGCCATCTACTCGCTGCTGGGGGCGGCGATCACCGCCGCGCTCGCCTTCGTGACCTGGGCGACCGAGCAGTACTTCGACATGGAGGGCGTGAGCGCCGTCTGGGTCATCGGCCCGGTAGGGCTCCTCATCACCCTCCTGCTCACCCCGCTGGGACAGCGCCTCGAGGTTTCCATCGAGCGGCTGATGTTCAGCAGGCGGCGGGGCTGCTACGAGACGCTGCTCGACCTGAGCAAGCGGATGAGCGGGATCCTCGACTTCGGCCGGCTGGTGGACACCCTCGTCCACGGGCTGGTGCGCGGCATCCCCGTGACCCATTGCGTCCTCATGACCCACGACGCCCCCACCAACTCCTTCATCGCGTACCGGGAGGAGGCGACGCTCGACGAGAATCTCGACGTCCCCGCCATCCGGGGCGACAGCCCGATCGTCCAGTGGCTCACGGAGACGGAGAGCGTGCTCGTCAAGGAGGAGGCGAAGCTCAACCCGAAGATCGCCCGGTATTTCGAGATGGCGGAGGCGGAGCTGGACGAGATCAAAGCGTCGCTGATCGCGCCGCTGAAGATCGAGAACAAGCTGAGCGGGATCCTGCTCCTCGGGGAGAAGCTCTCTGGAGAGATCTTCGACAGCCAGGAGCTGGAAGTGCTCACGGTCCTGGCCAATCAGGCGGCGGTCTCCCTCGAGAACGCGCGCCTGTACGAGGGGCTGAGCATCTCGAACGCGCGTCTCAAGGAGGCGAGCCGGCTGAAATCGCAGTTCCTCGCGAACATGTCGCACGAGCTCCGCACGCCCCTCAACTCGGTCATCGGCTTCTCGAAGGTCCTCCTGAACCGCCTCGACGGCGACCTGACCGAGCGGCAGGAGGCGTACATCCGCTCGGTCCACCACAGCAGCACGCACCTCCTCGAGCTGATCACCGGGATCCTCGACTTCTCGCGCATCGAGTCGGGCAAGCTCGAGATGCGCCTCGAGGACGTCGACCTCCCGGACCTGGTCGACGAGTGCATCGAGTCCTCGGTGCCGCTCGTCAAGGAGAAGCGGCTGAAGCTCGAGAAGGATCTTCCGCTGGAGCTGCCCCGGGCGCGGGCGGACCGCACGAAGCTAAAGCAGGTCCTCCTCAACCTGATCAGCAACGCCATCAAGTTCACCGCCGCGGGCCGCGTCGTGGTGCGCGTCCGGCACGAGGGGGACGCCCTCCACGTGAGTGTGGCCGACACGGGCATCGGCATCCCCGACGCGGACCTGCCCCGTCTCTTCGAGCCGTTCGAGCGGCTCGACAGCCAGGTCGCTACCCAGGCGGGCGGCACCGGGCTCGGACTCACGATCTCCAAGCGGTTCGTCGAGCTCCACGGCGGCCGCGTCTGGGCCGAGAGCCGTGTGAACCAGGGGTCGACATTCCACTTCACGCTGCCGCTGGCGCCGGTCGCGGCGCAGAGCTGAGAGGACCACCGAGCGATGGCGGAGACGAGGCTCCAGCGGGAGGCGAACCCCAGGAAGATCCTGTACATCGAGGACAACCGCGAGAACCGCATGCTCGTCCGGGCGGTCCTCGAGGCCGAGGGTTACACGATCGTCGAGGCGGAGGACGGGCTGGCGGGGATCGAGGCCGCTGTCCGCGAGGAGCCCGCGCTGATCCTGCTCGACATCTACCTGCCGAGCGTCGACGGCTACGAGGTCGTCGCGATCCTCAAGTCCTTCCCGGTCCTCGCCACCACCCCGGTCATCGCCGTGACGGCGTACGCGATGGAGTCCGACCGGCAGCGCACGCTCGTCGCGGGCTGCGACGGGTACATCCAGAAGCCGATCGACGTGGACCTGTTCCCGCGCCAGGTCGCGGAGTTCATGAAGGGCAAGCGGGAGCGGTTCGAGGAGCGCCAGGAGGGCCACTACCTCCGCGAGCTGAACCAGCGCCTGGTCTATCGGCTGCTCAACCAGGTCGAGGAGCTGAAGCGGCTCAACCACCATTTCGTGCGCCGCGCGACCCAGCTCGAGGAGCTGCACCGCGCCGTCCAGGACATCACATCCGAGGTCGGGGTCGCCCCGCTGCTCGATCGGCTCCTCCCCGCGATCGCCAGGGCGCTCGAGACCACTACCCTGACGGTGGAGTTGAGCGACCCGGCGGGCGTGCGGGTGGCGGTGACGGGCACCGCGGGCGAGCCCCGGCGCAGCGTCCTCGCGGAGGCCGGGTCCGAGCAGGCGACGGAGTGGGTCGAGGCCGAGTGGAAGCTCCCCCTCACCGTCCGCGGGCGCCCGCTCGGCGTGATGCTCGCGCGCCACGTCCTGCCGCCCGGGGCCAAGGCCGACGAGGAGCAGCTCCTCAAGATCGTCGCCAACCAGGTCGCGATCGCCGTCGAGAACGCCCGCCTCTACCAGGGCGTGACCCGGCAGGCCGCCGAGCAGCAGAGCCTCGTCGAGGCGGGGCGCCTCATCACCGGAAGCCTCCAGGTGTCCGAGGTCCTTCAGCGGCTCACCGATCTCGTGCGGACCCGGCTGGACGTGGACGTGGTGGAGATCTGGCTCACGGACGAGACCCCCGGGGACGTCCGCCTGCACGCCTCGGCCGGCGAGCTGCGCACCTCCCGCACCGACCGGTTCCACCACGAGCCGGGCCGGGCGCTCGTCGGCTGGATCATGGATCACGTGACGCCGCTCGTCGTCCCGGACGTGCAGGTCGACCCCCGGGTCAAGCGCGTCGACTGGGTCAAGGCGGAGGGGCTGGTGTCCTTCCTCGGGGTCCCGCTGCTCCTCAAGGACGAGCCCGTCGGCGTCCTCGAGGCGTGGAGCCGCGGACGGCGCGCCTTCGCGCCCGAGGAGGTCGCCCTCGCGGAGGCGCTCGCGACGTCGGCGTCGATCGCGATCCAGAACGCGTCCCTCTACGAGGAGACACAGACGCGGCTCCGGGACACGGAGACCCTCCTCAGCGTGAGCCAGGCGGTCGGCTCCACCCTCGACCTCGCGGAGGTCGCGCGGCGGACGACCCGCGAGATGGTCCACGCCCTCGGGGCCGACGTGGGGGGCGCGTGGCTCCTCGACCCGGAGCGGAACGAGCTGATGCCGCTGGCCGGATACCACGTGCCGAAGGACCTGAGCGAGGTCGTCTCGCGCACCGTGCTCCCGTTCGGCAACCGCCTCGTCGAGGAGGTCACGCGGCTCCGCGGGCCACTCTACGCGAGCGACAGCCAGTCCGATCCCCGGCTGGACCACCCGTTCCTCCAGCTCCTGCCCCACAAGTCCGCCCTCATCTTCCCCATGTGGCTGAAGGACGAGATCGTCGGCGGGTTCGCGATCGTCTGGGTCCGGGAGACCCACCGCCTCACGCCGGACGAGCTGCGGCTCGCGGAGGGCATCGCGCGGCAGGCGGCGGTGGCGATCGACAACGCGCGGCTGCTCGAGGCCGAGCGCCAGGCGCGGGCGCGCGAGGCGGTCTTCGTCGAGATCGTGAAGGAGCTCGCCGTCGAGGACGACTTCGAACGGATCTTCTCCCTCATCGGCAGGCGCGTCTGCGAGTTGATCGGGACCGACGCCGCGGTCATCTCGCTCGTGGAGGGCGACGAGATCGCCCTGCGTGGGTCCTACGGGATCGAGAACCCCGAGCTCCTGTCGAGGCGCCGCAGGCTCTCCGAGAGCCGCGTCGGCCGGGTCGTCCTGACGCAGCGGCCCTACGCCTGCCCGGAGATGAGCACCGATCCCCACTGGCGCGACTCGGTCATGGTGGGGAGCCTCGGGTACCGCGCCATCCTCGACGTCCCGATCCTGCTCCGCGGCGAGGTGATCGGGGTCCTCGGCGCGATGCAGAAGTCGCCCCGCAGCTTCTCGGCCGAGGACACGGCCCTCCTCGTCTCCCTGGCCGGCCACACGGCCGTGGCGCTCGACCGGACGAACCTCATCCGCGACATGAAGGCGCGGCTCAACGAGACGGAGACGCTGCTGAGCATCAGCCAGGCGATCAGCGCGACCCTCGATCTCACCGAGATGATGCGTCGCGTCGCCAAGGAGACGGCGAGGGCGCTCGGGGCGGACATGGCGGGCGCGTATCTCGCGGACGACACGCACGAGTACCTCCGGCCCATCGCCGGCTACCATGTGCCCAAGCGGCTGCGGGAGGCCTTCGTGAACTGCCCCCTCACGCTCCGGAATCACCGGTTCCTCGAGGAGGCGTGGAGGCACCAGCAGGCGGTGTACTCGAGCGACGCCCCCGCCGACCCGCGCATCGACCGGGAGACCCTGCGGCGCTTCCCCCACCGGTCCGTCCTCTTCGTCCCGATGACGATCAAGGCGGAGCCGATCGGCGGACTCTTCGTCGTGTGGTGGGAAGCGCAGCACCCGTTCAGCTCGGAGGAGATCCGCCTCGTGGAGGGCCTCGCCCGCCAGGCGGCGATCGCCGTGGAGAACGCCCGGCTCTACGAGGGCGTCAAGCGGCAGATGACGGAGCTGCAACAGACCCAGGCGCAGCTGATCCAGTCGACCAAGCTCGCGGCCATCGGCGAGCTGGCGGCCAACGTCGCCCACGAGATCAACAACCCGCTCACGAGCGTGCTCGGCTTCGCTTCCTTTCTCGCCGAGCGGCTCCAGCCGGGCGAGCCGATGCGCGAGGAGCTGGACCTCATCCGCGTCGAGGCCACGCGCGCCCGCGACATCGTCCGCGACCTCCTCGACTTCAGCCGCCAGCGGGAGTTCGTCTCCCAGCCCACGGACTTCAACGTCGTCGTCGAGCAGACCCTCGGGCTGGTGAGGCGCCAGGGGCTCCTCGAGACCCACGAGCTGAGCGAGACCTACGCCTCCGACCTGCCCATGGTGGACGTGGACGTCTCGCAGATGAAGCAGGTCGTGCTGAACATCATCAACAACGCCGTCCACGCGATGCCCGACGGCGGGACCCTGACGGTACGCACCGGCGCGAATGACGGTCAGGTGTACGTCGAGATCACCGACACCGGCACCGGCATCGCGCCGGAGATCCTCGACAAGATCTTCGACCCCTTCTTCACGACGAAGCCCGACGTCACTGGGACGGGGCTCGGCCTCTCGGTGAGCCTCGGGATCGTCCAGCGCCACGGCGGGACGATCGAGGTGAAGACGGAGCTCGGCAAGGGCTCGACCTTCACGATCAGGCTGCCGCCGACGGCGAATCACGCCGCGAGCGAAGACGAGGCGGCGACCGCCTGATGGTTCGGATGAGCGACCTGGCGCGGGGCGGGGCGCCTCCGACTCCGCCGGCGCCGGACCGTCGCCCGGTGACCCCTGCCCAGTCTTCGGCGCCAGGATCGGAGTTCCCTTCCGCTCCCCTCCGGCCTGAGCTGCGTCCCGCGGTCCCGGCCCCCGAGACGGCCGAAGGGCACGCGGCGGCGGTGGCGGGGGCGGAGGCGCTGTTTGAGGAGCTGGTGGGGGTGCTGGGGCG
>JACQWC010000214.1 GCA_016209635.1 Candidatus Rokuibacteriota bacterium
GCTGCCGGTCGGCGGGATCAAGGAGAAGGTGCTGGCGGCCCACCGCGCCGGGGTGCGGACGGTCATCCTGCCGAGGCGGAACGAGAAGAACCTCCTCGAGGACGTCCCCGTGGCCGTGCGTGACGTGATGACCTTTCATCTCGTGGACTCGATCCCCGAGGTGATCCGTCTCGCGCTCGAGCCGGCGGCGCGCGAGCGGAAGCCCCTCGCCGCGGAGGCGACGGCGTAGGCCGGGTCGAGGTGGCTTCGGGCCGCCTTGACAGGAGCGGGTGACGGACCGCTAAGATAGACGGGTGACCCGCGGGCCCGTCGCTCTTCTCGTCCTCGCGTGCCTGGCCGCGTGGCAGCCGGCGGCGGCCGAGACTTACCGCTTCATCGCTCCGGACGGCACCGTCCACTTCACGAACGCGCCGACCGACCCACGCTACAGTCGAACCGGGACCCTCTCCGGGACGGCCTCGGGCTGGCTGCGCCTTTCGCGGAGCCAGCAGGCGTACGCGGGCGAGATCAGGGCGGCGGCGGCCCGGTACGATGTTTCCGAGCGCCTGATCTCCGCCGTCATCCGCGTCGAGTCGTCGTTCAACCCCCGCGCGGTTTCGCGCCGAGGCGCCCGCGGCCTGATGCAGCTCATGCCGGCGACGGCGTCGACCCTCGGTGTCCAGGACTCCTTCGATCCGGGAGAGAACATCGACGGCGGCGTCCGCCACCTGCGTGGACTGATCGATCGCTTCGGCACGAACCTCCCCCTGGTGCTCGCCGCCTACAACGCCGGCGAGCAGGCGGTCGTGGCCTACGGTGGTATCCCGCCCTACCCGGAGACGCGCGACTACGTCGCGCGGGTGCTGCGGCTCCTCGACGGGCCTCAGGGGGATCCGGAGTGGCGCTCGCGGGCCGTCTACCAGCGGATCGAGCCGGACGGGACCATCACCTACACGAACATCCCGCCCGGCGGCCGCCCGTAGTCGTCCCCACCCACCCGGGCCGAGCAGGCGGCCACGCCGTGGGGTGCTCGGGGTCGCTTCCGCTGACTCGCCGGGACCGGGCGCGCCTACGGGCGGCGCCAGACGAGCTCGAGGAAGCGCTCGAGCAGTCCGTCGTTCACGAAGACCTCGACCGCCTCGCGCGTTCCCGTCTGATCCATGCCCCACAGCGCGGCGCGCTTCCCCTCGTCGGCCATCTGGATGAAGACGTGCTGGTCGCGCGTGAACGCGACCGGCAGGTCCTCGTAAACCTGGGCGGTGAACGCGTTCACGCCGGGCCCACCCACGGAGATGGCGGGGAAGAACTCGGCCAGGTCGTTGTTCATGATCCAGACGTCGGTGACGACGACGCCCGCCCGGCCCTCGGAGCCGCCCGCGCGCATGTTCACGGCCCGCTTGAGCCCGTACGCGAGCGGACGGTCCTCCTCCTCGGGAAGGATGCCGTGCCCGACCACGATCAAGACGGTCGATCGGAGGTCGAAGTAGCGCGGCATCAGCGGAGGAGCTTGGAGATCTCCCGAAAGGCGTCGGTATCGGCCCGGCCGAGGAGCTGGAACACGACGGTCTCGGTGGCGGTGACGACGGCGCCGGCCTGCCGCGCCTGCGCGAGCCCGATCTCGTGGTTCGCCCCGGTGCGCGCGCAGACCGCGTCGGCGACGATCGACACGCGGAGCCCTCGGGCGACGAGAGCGAGCGCGGTCAGCAGGACGCACACGTGGGTCTCGAGCCCCGTCAGGACGACGTGGTCGGCGCCCGTCCTGGCCAGGCGCTCGTCGAAGCCGTCAGCGGCGCAGCATGAGAAGGCGGTCTTTTCGAGCGGAGCGACGTCGTCCAGGAGGCCGCGCAGCTCGGGGAGCGTGTGGCCGAGCCCCTTCGGGTACTGCTCCGTGAGGAGCACGGGCACGCCGAGACGGCGCGCGGCCTTGGCGAGGATCTTGATGTTGCGAACGACGTCGTCCCGACGCTCGGCGTCCATGGCGTCGAACAGCCGGTCCTGGACGTCGACGATCACGAGGACTGGACGCCCCATCGTGCCTCCTGGGCCCGACTCGGCCGAACGAGCGTCCCCATTGTCTCACGGGTCGAGCAGCCCGTCTCCCGGCGGCGCCGTCAGCCCCGCCACCGGCGGTCGAGGCCGCGGTACTGGATCGCCTCCGCGCAGTGCTCGGCGATGAGGGCATGCGCGTCGGCGAGATCGGCGATCGTCCGTGCCACCTTGAGCACGCGGTCGTGGCCCCGGGCCGACAGGCCGAGGCGACTCATCGCGGTGGCCAGGAGCCGCTCCGCCTCGGGCGGCGGCGGGCAGAAGCGCCGCACCTGTCGCGGGGTCATCTCCGCGTTCGTGCGGATGGGCGTCCCGTGGAATCGCTCGCGCTGCCGCTCGCGCGCGCCGAGCACGCGGCGCCGGACCGTCGACGAGTCGTCGCAAGCCGCCGCCGCGATGATCTCCTCGTGGGCGAGCGCCGGCAGCTCGACGTGGAGGTCGATGCGATCGAGGAGCGGTCGCGAGAGCCGGCCGAGGTAGCGCTCACGCTCCGCGGGGGTACAGAGGCAGCGGTCGAGGGAGGGACAGCCCCGGCGGCACGGGTTCGCGGCGGCGACGAGCTGGAAGCGCGCGGGGAAGTAGCCGGTGCCGCTCGCGCGTGCGATGGTGACGCGGCCGTCCTCGAGGGGCTGACGGAGCGACTCGAGGACGTGCTGCTGGAACTCGGGTAGCTCGTCGAGGAACAGCACGCCGCGGTGCGCCAGCGTCACCTCGCCGGGGTGCGGGGGGCTCCCGCCGCCGATCAGGCC
>JACQWC010000215.1 GCA_016209635.1 Candidatus Rokuibacteriota bacterium
ATTTTTCGAGACGGGCCCAGTCTTGCCGGCCTCGCCGGGCCAGCGCGCGCCGCTGAGCCGGCATCTGCGGGGGACTGCGGGAACGCGGCCATCCCCCCTGCTGGAGGCTGTCAAGCGGAATCTTTGCCGAGCGCCCGCAGCGCCGCGCGGTGGCCGGCCTGGACCTCCTCGTTCCCTGCCGGCGTGGGATGACGCCGTCGCGGCGGAGGGCGTCGAGTTCCGCGCCGCCGTAGCCGAGTAGCGGCGCGCGCCAACTCGGTGGGTACGCCTCGAGCTCGCGCCTCACGAACGCGGGCAGCCGCCTTGCTTGATCGTTTCTCTCCAGGTGAGCGAGGAAGGTGGCGAGGTGTTGCTGGGACACGCCACCACCACGGCCGTGGTGCACGGCAGGATTAGCAAAGCTAGGAAAGAGACGCCGGGCCCCTCGGTCCTCGAGCGAAGGTCCCGGCGACGTCCCGATGGAGAGGGTCGGGCGGCGGCGCTACGCGGGACGCCGGCGCCGCCAGAGGCGCGCGGCGATCCAGACCGCGGCCAGGACGGCGAGCACCATGATCGGGCCGGTCACGATCATGAAGAGGGTCCGCTGCCGGACCGTCTCGGCCGAGCGGAGCCGCTCCGCCTCGTCGCGGATCGTGGCGAGGTGACCGAGCACGTCGGCGTACCCGTACCACCACGCGTAGTCGGGGCTCATGTGGAACGCCCCCTTGTAGCTCTTGAGCGCGGAGAAGAAGAACATGTCGAAGTACTCGCGCTCGACCGGCGTGACGTCGTAGTAGAGGCTCGTCGGCGAGTGCTGCGCGAGCGCGCCGTCGAGCCCGATCGCGGTGTAGCGGGGACCGCGCAGGAGGCCCGCGGACACCTGCGAGTGGCTCGGCTCGATGAGGCGGTCCCGGTAGAGCCCCGCCAGGATCTCCCGCGCCTCGACCACGAGCGCGTCGCCCGCGAGCTTGTGGGCGTCGGCCGACTCGAGATAGCCCCGCGCCTTGTCCTCAGAGTGGCAGGTGAGGCACACCTTCACCATCTCGTTCCGCTTCGCGTGGTTCTCGGGCGTGATCGTCAGGTCCTTCAGCTCGCCGGTGGCCGCCTGGACCCCCATCCCCCAGATGATCTTCCGCGTCATGTTGTGGCTCGCGGTGCGGGCGCCGTCCTGGCCGACGTAGAGCATGTGGCAGTAGGCGCAGGTCGGGGCTTCCCACCGCGCCGAGGCGAGCGGCTCCTTCCAGTCCCAGTCCTTGCCGCGGGCCACGTAGATCGACCCGTGCTTCGAGCTCATGTAGGCCTCGTAGTTCGGGTGATCGGGCCCCATGTGGCAGGTGTAGCAAGCCTCCGGCTTGCGCGCTTCCTCGAGGCTGAACGCGTGGCGGGTGTGGCAGGCGATGCAGCCGTTGCGGACCGTGAGGCTCGAGGTGTCGACGTACTTCTTCTCCGTCTCGCTCCAGTACCTGGCGTCCGTCGCGCCGGCCTGGGCGTGGCAGGGATCGCACCCCATCTCCATGACCTTCCGGGGCATCTGCTTGTAATGGGGCACGCCGATGTTGCGCTCCCAGTTGATCCCGAGCCCGCCCGGGCCCGGCCCGTAGGAGTGACCGGCGTCCAGCACGTGGTCCTTGAAGATCTGCTGATGGCAGGCGCCGCACACCACCTCCGGCACGCGGCCCTTGGTCGTCATGATCTCGTCGTGGTTCGTCCCGTGGCAGCTGGCGCACGTGAGCTGCGCCCCCGGGAAGGTCACGCGGCGGTTCTGCACGCCGGCCCTGCCCATCGCGCTCGCCTCGAACTGGGCGACGATGACCGGGTTGAGCTTCCGGTGGCACTCGGCGCAGGTCTTCTGGTCGAGGACGCCCCGGGGGACGTCGGCGCGTAGCTTCGGCGGCGCCGGGGGCACGCCCTGGAGATAGCCGAGGATCGCGCGGGCATCCCTCTCGCTCACCGCCTCCAGCGGGAACGCGGGCATGATCCCCCGCGGCTTCCTGAGCTGCTCAACGAACGTCTCGGCCGGGAGCTTGGTCTGGGCGAGGGGCGGACCGACGCCGCCCCGGCCGCTCGCCCCGTGGCACCCGAGACAGCCCTTGCGGATGTAGAGGTCCGCCCCGCGCTCGGCGGCGCTCTGGCCAAGCGCTGGGACCGGCGTCAGGAGAAGGATCGCGGCGGCAAGGGCGGGCAGGAGCATTTCGATGCTCCCGTTCTTCCCACGGCGCCCCGCCCCTTGTCAATCGGGGATTTAGGCCGCTTGCCTCATGAAAATGAGGCGTTCGACGGATTCCAAACGCCCCACCGGACGCCCTACCGTATGCGCAATCGAACGCGCGTTCGGGAGGAGGTTCGGCGTGGCGATCGAGGAGCGGTACCAGGGGATTCTCCGGGCGGCCACCGACGGCTTTGCGCGCCGGGGCTTCCACCAGGCGTCGATCCGCGAGATCGCCCGCGCCGCTGGCCTGTCGCTCGCGGGCCTCTACCACTACGTCGGCGGCAAGGACGAGCTGCTCTTCCTCGTCCTCGACCGGTCGCTCGACACGCTCATCGCCGCCCTCGACAAGGCGCTCGAGGGCGCGCGCACCCCCGAGGGCAAGCTCCTCGCCCTGATCTGTACCCATCTCGATTTCGGCTTCCAGCACACCGCGGCGCTGAAGGTCATCAACCGCGACTGGGAGCTCCTCGGCGAGCCCCGGCGCTCGGAGGTCGCGGCGAAGCGGCGCGCCTACCTCGATCGCGGCCTCGCCATCCTGCGCGAGCTGGACCCTCATGGGCGGTCCGGCGACGAGCTCCTGTCCGCCACCAACCTCCTGCTGGGGATGCTGAACGGCATCGCGCGCCGCCCGTTCCTCCAGTCGAGCGAGGACGCCCGGCTCCTCGCGAACGAGGTGGGGGCGCTCTTTCTCTACGGCTTCCTGGAACGCTCGACGGTCGGGCGCGAGGTTCCAGCGTCGGTCCTCGGAGGCGAGCATGACGATTGAGCCCAACCTCGACCGCTGCCGCGCGCTCATCGCCGAGCCGCTCGGCGTCGCCGCCGAACGCTGGAAGGCCGGGCATCCCGGGGGGCGGGCGGTCGCCGCGTACCCGGTATGGGCGCCGGCCGAGGTCATCCACGCGGCGGGCATGCTCCCGCTGGCCCTCCTGGGCGGCGGCACCTCCGTGGAGCTGACGCACGCCGACGCCCGCTTCCAGTCCTTCGTGTGCTCGGTCGCCAAGTCGAGCTTGGAGCTGGGCTTCCAGGGGCTCGTCCGGGGCGTCGACGGGTTCGTGTTCTCCAACATCTGCGACGTCGCCCGGAACCTCGCGTCCATCTACAAGCGGAACTTCCCCGAAACCTTCGTGGCATACCTCCACCTCCCGCAGAACTCGACCTCGCCCGCCGTCGCCGGGTACGCGGCGAGCGAGCTCCGGCGCCTGGCCGAGGCATTCGCGGAGGCGTTCGGGCTCCGCGTGACGGAGCCGGCGCTCGCCAAGTCGATCGACACGTACAACGCGCTCCGCGCGCGGCTCCGCGCGCTCTACGCCCTCCGGATCGAGGAGCCGCAGAAGCTCTCCACCGTCGAGCTGTACGTGGTGCTCCGCGCGGCGACGCTGGTCCCGCCCGAGGAGAGCCTCGCGTGGCTCGACGCGCTCCTCGCGGAGCTGCCGGATCGGACCGCCCGGCGTCAGGACCGGGTCCGCGTGGTGGTCGAGGGGGCCTTCTGCGAGCAGCCGCCCCTCGGCCTCCTCGAGGTGCTCGAGGAGGCGGGCAGCTACGTCGTGGAGGACGACCTCATGCTCGGCTGGCGGTGGTTCATCACGGACGTGGCCGGCGACGGCGATCCCTTCGAGCGGCTCGGCACGGCGTACGTGAACCAGGCGGTCCCTTCCTCCACCCGCCACGAGAGCCGCGCGCACCGCGCCGAGGGACTGATCGAGAAGGTCCGCCGCTCCCGGGCCGACGCCGTCGTCTTCACGCCGGCGAAGTTCTGCGAGCCCGCGCTCTTCGACTACGTGCTCATGAGGCAGGGCCTCGACCGGGCGGGGATCCCCCACATGCTCGTCGAGTTCGAGGAGAAGATGTGGACCTTCGAGCGGACCCGCAACGAGCTCGAGACGTTCGTCGAGTCGATGCTCTTCGACTAGGAGGCGCCGCATGCCGGCTCAGGTGACGGAACGGCAGTACCAGGGGCGGGTCCACGAGCGCTCGCGCCAGCTGATGTCCGCGTGGATGGCGGCGCTCGGCCGGGCCGAGGCCGAAGGCGTGCCGACCGGCGCGCTCATGATCTCGGGCAACTGCGTGGAGCTGCTGCGCGCCTGTCACATCCTGCCCCTCTTCCCCGAGGTCACCGCGCTCCAGAACGCGATCCGGCACAAGTCGCTCCCGCTGATCTTGAAAGCGGAGCAGGCCGGGTACTCGAGTGACAACTGCGCCTACGTGAAGGCGGACATCGGCCTCTTCCTCGAGGGGGGCATGGGCCCCGGAAAGCCCATCCCGTTCCCCACGATCACCGTCTGCAACTACGTCGGCTGCAACGTCTACGTGAAGTGGTTCGAGCACCTGGCCGACGTGAGCGGCTCGAAGCTCTTCATGCTGGACGTGCCGTTCGCGAGGACGCCGGAGCCGAGCGAGGCCGATATCCGTTACGTGGTGAGCCAGCTCAAGGAGCTGATCGCGCTCTGCGAGTCCGTGAGCGGCAGGAAGTTCGACATCGACTACCTCCGGGAGATCCTCGGCCACGCGGCGCGGGCCGAGGAGGGCTACGCGCGGTGCAAGCACCTCACCAAGCACCAGCCCGCGCCCTTCGACTCCTACTTCGACTCGATCAACATGATGGGACCGATCAACGTCCTCCGGGGCACCCGCGAGGCGGCGGAGTTCTTCGACGAGGCCGTCCAGGAGTTCGAGGAGATGGTCGCGCATGGGCTCGGGCCCCTCTCCGAGGAGCGCTTCCGCACGGTGATCGAGGGGCCGCCCCCCTACCCCTACTACAAGAACTTCCGCAACCTCTTCACCCGCTGGGGCGCCGTCGCGGTCCAGTCCACGTACTCCACCGTCGGCGGCATCTGGGAGTGGGGCTTCCGCCACGACCCGGCGCGCCCGCTCGAGTCGATCGCGGCGCAGATGCTGCGCGAGAACCTCACGAACCGGTCCATCGTCGCCCGCTACGGCCAGATCAGACGCTACGTCGAGGAG
>JACQWC010000224.1 GCA_016209635.1 Candidatus Rokuibacteriota bacterium
AGGTTCTTGGCGAGACCGCGCTGGGTGACGTTCGCCCGCTCGGCGACTTCGTTGAGGATCTTGAGATCTCGCTGGGCTGTCTGGTCCATCGCACCCTCGGGCCGCGCGGCCGGTCGACCGGGCTCGTGTTCACTTTTTGAACGATACGATCCTACCGGCGTGCGAGGGTGGCGTCAAGGTTTTTTCTCAGGCGCACTCGAGCGTCTCCGCCGCCGAATCGGGGACACTCACATCGATCCGGCCGGGCAGGCCAAGGTCCTCCGTCCCGGCTGCCCGCAGCTCGAGCACCATTCCCTCGTCTCGCAAGAAGAGCTTCCTCTCGAGCTTCCAGGACCGGTCGTAGATCTGGATCTCGCTGCTGGTGAAATCGCGCTGGTTCCGCTCCGAAAGCTCCGAGATCCCGACGTAATAGCGGTCCTCCGTGATCGCGACGCCTCGCGGAAAGCCGCCCGTCGACAGCTCGAAGCCCTTCGATCCCCTGATGGAGCCCTCGGCCGAGCTGCAGGTGTAGATCTCCTCGCCCACCCGCCACACGTTGTGCGCCTGGACCCCGAGCGGGAGCTGCTCCACCAGCGTCAGATCGGGAAGCCGGAAGCGCAGGATGTCGCTCGTGCCGAGGTTGTGCGCGACGACGACGAGGTCCTCGCCGTCTCCGAACACGGAATTGAAATGGTTCGCGTCCAGCGGCTCGCTCGCGGGCGGCCCCACGGGATACCACCGCTCCCATCGACACCCGTCGTAGATCGAGATCATGTTGTCGAACGAGCACGTCGCCCAGAGGCGGTCCTGACACCAGCAGATCTGGTACAGGTCCCTGAGCGGATAGGGCGCCTGGTACACGTCCTTCGGTCGAAGGTGTCGGTCGTACACGAGGATCGAGCCGCGCTCCGCGTCCGCGGGGATCTCCGAGGAGACCAGACGATTCCTCGCGGCGAAACTCGATCCGCCAGTGCTCGTGCAGAATCGTCCCCTGCAGCCGTTCCACGAAGCCATTGGTCCAAGCATGGCGGGGCAAGGTGCGCGTGTGCGTGATGCGCAGGGCACGGCAGGCCTCGGCGAAGGCGCCCTTGAATTCCGAACCCCCGTCGGTGAGGACCCGCTGCAGCGGCCAGTCGGCCCGCCGATAGACCGGCCCCAGAATCTGGCGCAGAAACGTCGCGGCGGCCTCAGCCGAGAGCTCGGGCAGCACCCAGGCCACCCCGTAGGAGCAGGCCGCATCCCACGCGGTGATCCCCCAGACCTTGCCGACCCCCTGAGCTTGCCGAGCCCAGGTTCAAGCAACGGACATCACGCGGAGGGATCCGGCCAGAATCGGTCGGTCGGTCGGAGCAAGCACCCGCGGGACGCCCCGTCGGCTTCCCGCGAGTTCGGGGGTCGCAGCGTCCGCTTCCCCCGCCGGATCTACTCGCCCACCACCTGGACGGTGATCTCTCGCTTCCGCGGCCCGTCGAGCTCAGCGAAGATGATGGACTGGAAGCGGCCCAGGGTGAGGTCGCCGTTGTTGATGCCGACGGCGATGCTCCGGCCGAGGAGCGCGGCGCGGAGGTGGGCGTGGGCGTTCCCCCGCTCGCAGTCCGAGTACCGCGGATCGTCGTGGCGGTAGCCGTGCCGCTCCGGGACCAGCCGCTCGACCAGCCCTCTGAGGTCTTCGATGAGCGCGCCCTGGAACTCGTTCACGAACAGCGCGCACGTCGTGTGGAGCGTGTTCACCAGCACGAGCCCGGCGGTGACCGGAAACTGCTGGACCGCGTCACGCACGGGCTTCGTGATATCGGAGATCTCGGTGCGTTCCTCAGTCGAAAGATTCAACGACGTGCTGAAGACCTTCATACCGCGCTTTCTCCGAGGCGCATGACCTGCGATTCGCTAGCCGAAGTACCGGCATGGCTGCGCCAAGACCACCAGATACGATAACGGCAGGCCCCCCGAAAAGTCAACGTGGGGGAAGGGCCGGCGGGGTCGAGAGCGGCGGCGAGACCCGTCCCGTGTCACGCCGTCTTGGGGTCGAGCAGGTCCCGGAGGCCGTCGCCCAGGAGATTGAGCCCGAGCACCGTGAGGGCGATCGCGCCGCCGGGAAACAAGGCGAACCCCGGGCTCTGCGAGAGGAAGTTCTGCGCCTCCTTGAGCATCAACCCCCACGAGGGATGCGGCGGCTGGGTCCCCAGCCCGAGGTAGGCGAGCCCGGCCTCGGCCAGGATCGCGACGGGAAAGCTCGTGGTCGCCTGGACGATCAGGGGCGGCAGCGTGTTCGGCAGGATGTGGCGCAGGATCAGCCGCCGGTCCCCGGCGCCGAGCGCCCGGGCCGCGACGACGAACTCGCGATCGCGCAGCTCGAGGAAGCTCCCGCGCGTGAGCCGCGCGAACGCCGGGACGAACGCGATGCCGATCGCGACCATGCTGATGACGATGCCGGGGCTGAAGACGGCGGTGAAGAGGAGCGCGGAGAGGATGGCGGGGAACCCCTGCACGGCGTCGATGAGCCGCATGAACACCTCGTCGACCCAGCCGCCGACGTACCCGCTCAGCATGCCGATGGCCATCCCCACCCCGGCGCCGATCCCGACGGCGATCACGCCCACCGCGATGGACGTGATCGCGCCGGCCATCACGCGCGACAGCACGTCGCGTCCGTACTGGTCGGTCCCGAACGGGTGCGACCCCGAGGGCCCCTCGAGGCGGGTCGCGATGGCCATCGCCAGGGGGTCGACGGGCGTGTAGACGAAGCTGAGCGCCGCCGTGGCCACCAGGAGTCCCGTAAGGATCACGCCGAGCGTGAAGGTCACGTGTCCGAGCGGTCGCCTTCTCACTTATCGAGGCCTCGGGGGAGGATTCGGACGGGGGCGACGCTCCCCGCCGAGGCTAGTCATAGCGGATCCGGGGATCGAGGAACCCGTACGCCAGGTCCACGACGAAGTTGATCAGCACGATGGACGAGGCGACGAACAGCGTGACCCCTTGCACGACCGGGAGGTCCCGCGCGGTGATGGCGCCGAGCGCGAGCCGGCCGAGCCCGGGCAGCGCGAACACGGACTCGAGGATGATCGAGCCGGCCATGAGCTGCCCGAGCTGGATGCCCGCGACGGTGACGATGGGGATCATCGCGTTCTTGAACGTGTGCTTCGCGATCACCGACGCCTCGCGGACGCCCTTCGCCCGGGCGGTGCGCACGTACTCCTCCCGCAGCACGTCCAGCACCGCGGAGCGCGTCGCCCGGACGAGCACGGCCGCCTGGAAGAACCCCAGCGCGATCGCCGGGAGCAGGAGCGAGCGCGCGCCGGTCCAGAGCCCCTCCGACCATCCCTCGAAGCCGCCCGCCCGCACCCAGCCCAGGCGGACCGAGAAGAGGAGGATCAGGAGGAGACCGGCCCAGAACGACGGGACGGCGATGCCCACCTGGGACACGACCATCGTCACGTAGTCGCCCGTGCGCCGGTGGTGGGTGGCCGCGTACAGGCCGAGCGGGATCGCCGCCAGGATCATGAAGGCCGCGGCCAGCAGCGTCAGCGGCAGCGTCACCGGCAGCCGGCTCACGATCAGGGCGCCGACTGGGACGTCGTACTGGATGGACACGCCGAGGTCGCCGCGGAGCGCCCGCAGGAGCCACTCGCCGTACTGGACGACGATGGGCCGGTCGAGCCCCATCGCCTCGCGGAGCCGCGCGACGGCCTCGGGGTTCCCCTCGGTCCCCATGATCAGGAGCGCCGGGTCCCCCGGGAGGACGCGGATCACCGTGAACACGAGGACCGAGACGAACAGGAGGGTCGCGACGAAGGCCGCGACCCGTCTCGCGACGTAGCGCCGCACCGGCCGCGCTTACGCTACTTGGTCCAGGCGACCTCCGAGAGGTCGAACGCGGGGATCGGCAGGTCCTTC
Organism: Candidatus Rokuibacteriota bacterium; assembly: GCA_016209635.1. Lineage (GTDB taxonomy): Bacteria > Methylomirabilota > Methylomirabilia > Rokubacteriales > CSP1-6 > JACQWC01. The sequence continues at coordinate 3,874 of JACQWC010000224.1, forward strand.
CACAGCCCCCCGACCCCCTTCTTCGTCACGGCCAGCCGGGGGTGGACGTAGAGCCAGACCGCCGGCGCGTCCTCCACCAGCATCTTTTGCATCTGCGCGTACAGCTCCCGCCGCGCCTTGTCGTCGATGGTGACCTCCGACTTCTTGTAGAGCTCCTGGAACCTGGGGCTGTCGTAGCGGAAGTAGTACTTGGGGTTGGCGTAGTTGTTGATGTCCCAGGGCTCGGCGTGACCGATGATCGTGAGATCGTAGTCCGCCTCGCGCCACACGCGCGACAGCCACTGCCCCCACTCGATCTGCTCGATCCTCACCCTGACGCCCACCTTCTGGAGCTGGTTGACGATGATCTCCCCCGTCCGGACGGTGTAGTAGTACTGGGGCGCCACCTTCAGCACCGCCTCGAACCCGTTCGGGTAGCCCGCCTCGCCGAGGAGCTTCTTCGCCTTCTCGGGGCTGTGGGGCATCGCGCTCGCCAGGTCCACGAAGTACGGGTTCAGCGGATCGACGTTCGAGCCCAGGATCCGCCCGAACCCGAACATCGCGCCCTTCACCACCTCCGCCTTGTCGAGCGCGTGGGTGACGGCGCGCCGCACCCGCACGTCGGTGAACGGCTTCCTCCCGTTGTTCATGGCGAGGATCACGTCGTTGGTGGTCTCGCCGACGACCACGCCGAAGCGCGGGTCCTTCTGGAGGTCGGGAATGTGCTCGGGGCCCAGGCCGAACATCGAGGCGTCGATATCGCCCGCCTTGAGCGCCGCGAGCGCCGCATTCGGGTCGGGGATGAACCGGTACGTCACGCGGTCGAGGTGCGGCAGTCCCTTCACGTGGTAGTCGCGGTTCCGCGCCAGCACGATCCGGTCGCCGCGGACCCACTCGGCCAGCATGAAGGGACCGGTCCCCAGCGGCCCGCTCTTCATCGTCTCGACCGCCTCGCGCGGGTAGATGACCGACCCCTGGCGCGCGAGCGTGAGGAGGAACGACGCGTCGAGGTCCTTCAGCGAGAGCGTGATCGTGGAGTCGTCCTTGACGATGATGTTCGTGATGTTCTCGTAACGCGCGCGCTGGGGATGCTTCGTCTCCGGGTTCGCCGCGCGCTCGAAGACGAACTTCACGTCCGCCGCCTTCATCTCGCGGCCGTTGTGGAACCGCACGCCCCGCTTCAGGAAGAAGGTGTAGTTCCGGTTGTCCGCGGTGTACCAGCGCTCGGCCAGCCACGGCACGATCTTGCCGGTGCGGTCGACCTTCACGAGGCACTCCTGGATGTTGTAGTGCACCACCGCGGCGATCGCCGAGGCCGGACTCGCGGTGAGGTCGAGGCCGGGCGGCTCCGTCGCGACCTGGACGACGAGGCTCGACGGCGACTGCGCACGGGCACTCCCGGCGGCGAGACACGCGGCGAGGATTGCCACGAGGGTCACGAGGACTGTTCGGCCCATTACCCGATTCCTCCCTTGAAGTACTCCGCGGTTCTCCGAAGGCCTTCGTCGAAACCGACGAGCGGCGCGTATCCCAGGAGTCGCTTGGCCTTGGAGAGATCCGCCAGCGTGTGCGCCACGTCCCCCTGTCGCGGCGGCGTGTGCCGTCGCCGGAGCTCCCGTCCCAACAGCCGCTCCAGCCGCGCGATGATCTCGAGCAGGCTGACCCGCTCTCCGCACCCGACGTTGAACACCTCGCCCGCCGCGTCGGCGGCCTCGGCCGCCATCACGTTCGCCTCGACCACGTTGTCGATGTACGTGAAGTCGCGGGACTGCGTGCCGTCCCCGTGGATCTCCAGCGGCTCTCCCGCGAGCGCCCACAGAATGAAGCGGGGGATCACCGCCGCGTACTCGGACTTCGGATCCTGCCGCGGGCCGAACACGTTGAAGTACCGCAACCCGACGGTCTCCACCCCGTACAGTCGACTCCAGACCGCCGCGTACTGCTCCCCCGCCACCTTCGATGCCGCGTAGGGCGAGATCGGCGCCGCGGGTTGATCCTCGCGCTTCGGGAGCTCGGCCCCATCGCCGTAGACCGACGACGAGGACGCGAAGACGACGCGGCGCACGCGTGCGCGCCGGGCCGCCTCCAGCACGTTGAGGGTCCCCGTCGCGTTGTTCGCGTGGGCCCCCAGGGGATCCTTCACCGACCGCGGCACCGACCGCATCGCCGCCTGGTGAAAGATGACGCTCACGCCGTCCGCGACACGCTCGAGGAGGTCGAGATCGCGCACGTCGCCCTCCACGATCTCCAATAGGTCGCGGAACCGCGGAGCGAACGGGAGATTGCCGCGCGTGCCGGCCGAGAAGTTGTCGAGGACGCGCACGCGCGCGCCCAGTACCAGGAGCCGTTCGGTGACGTGCGAGCCGATGAATCCGGCGCCGCCCGTCACCAGAAACCGGTCTTTCACGCGCGGATTATAGCAAATCGACGGCGGACCGCGCCTTGACAGGTCGTGCGATTTCACCCATGATGGCGGCGCTTTCGGAGTCGTTCGAACCAGGTTCCCCCACCCCCGACGGGAGGACGCCATGAGCCGTACGAGCCTCGCCCTTCTCGCCCTCGTCGCGTTCGTGCTTGGAGCGACCGTCGCCGCGTCCGCGCAGACCAAGGACGACACGGTGGTGTACGCGCTCCAGTCCGACATGCAGAACTGGGACCCACCGAACTCGGTCCTGCGCGAGTCGATCATCCTCGGCTACCACGTCTTCGATCACCTCGCCGCCCGGGATCTCAAGACGGGCAAGGTCGGCCCGAGCCTGGCCACCTCCTGGAAGGCGCTGGACGACACGACGTGGGAGCTCAAGCTGCGCAAGGGGGTCAGGTTCCACAACGGTGACCCGTTCACGGCGCGTGACGTGAAGGCCACCTTCGACCGCGTGCTGGACGAGAAGAACAAGCTGACGGCGCGGGGCAACCACGCGAAGATCAAGAGCGTCGAGATCGTGGACGATTTCACGGTGCGGTTCAAGACGGACGGCCCGTACCCCCTGTTCGTGGAGCGGCTGACGGCACAGGTGATGCAGTCGGATAAGGTGATCAGGGAGAAGGGCCACGAGTGGATGCAGGAAAACCCCGTCGGGACCGGGCCCTACAAGCTGGCCAAGTGGGCCAAGAAGCAGGAGCATCTCCTGGTCCGGAACGAGGACTACTGGGGCGCCAAGCCCGCGTTCAAGCACCTCCGCGTCCGCATCATTCCCGAGACCGCGACCCAGATCGCCGAGCTGATCTCGGGCGGCGTGGACGTGATCAAGGCGGTGCCACC
>JACQWC010000216.1 GCA_016209635.1 Candidatus Rokuibacteriota bacterium
CTTGATGTCCACGCCGAAGCGATCCGGCCATACGGACCGGGGATCGGCCATGACGTACTCGAAGATGCTCGCCTTGAGGTCCCACCGCGCGGCGTTGAGCCCCGCGGCGTACGGGCCGAGCTCGTAGAGCATCTCCTCCATCTCGTACACGCAGGGCAGCGACTCGACGAGCACGACCGCCCTGATGACGGCGCCTCGGAGGAAGGGGAGCGCCTCGCGGCTCCTGTCGAAGAGGTCGCGGTACCAGCGGGCCTCCTCGGCCGTCTCGAGCTTCGGGAGATAGAAGTAGATGCCCTGGCCGCGCTCGGCCTGGGCGCGGCCCGCGTAGAAGAGCGTGAGCGCGGTGCCGAGGATGGCCGCGCAGATCGGCGTCCCGTCGACGGTCACGTCGGGCTCGTCGAGGTGCAGACCGCGCTCGCGATGCATGAAGAACGGTAGCTCACCCTCGGCGAGCTTGTACTCCTTCTTCCGCTCCGGGTCGAAGTAGTACAGCTCGCGGTGGACGGCGGCCACGCGGTTGCCGGTGGCCCGGACGGTGTCGATCAGCCGGTGGCCGCCCGAGTCCTCGTCGTCGTCGAGATCGCCCTCCGCCCGCTCGCCCTCCGGGCCCGGGTTGAGCGCGTTGATGAACATGCTCGTGATCGAGCAGGGGCCTGAGATCTCGATCCCGGGCCGGCGCAGCTCGGTGGGAACGGCCGGGACCGTCCACGCGCCCGCCGTCGCCTCGCTCGGAGGGCGGTGCGTGGGCGGCGTCCCGGCGAGCGCGCGCTTGAGCATCGCCGCCCGGCGAGCGCGCAGCGCATGGACGTGCGCGCCGAGATGATCGTGCAAGGCGGTCAGGTAGTCGGCGAAGGCGGGCGTGAACAGCTCCGCACCCCCTTCGACGGGAGCGAAGCGGACCCGCGCCATGCTGGATGTCGGGCTCGAGGGCATCGCGATCGTTCCTTTCGACGACGGCGGTCGGGTGTCGCGTTCTTTTCGCATGGCGACCGAGAACCTGTCAATGGCAGAATGGCCGCGCGGTGACTGCGGATCGATCGACCCGGCGGCGCCTGCGCGGCATGAGCAGCGGGCGCAAGACGCGCCGTACGCTCGCGCGCGGGGGAACGGGCGCCGCCCGGCGGCTGAACGAGGCGCTCGGCGGCTGGGAGGGCGTGCGGATCACGCCCATGTTCGGGCGCTGGGGGTACTTCGTCGGCGAGCGACTCTTCGCGTGCTTCCCGCTGCGGGAGAAGGAGCGAGACCTCTGGGTTCGGCTCTCCGCGGGGGACCAGGCCCGCGCCCTCGGGGACCCGCGCGTCCGTCCCCATCGCCGGTTCGCGAAGCGCGGCTGGATCGAACTGGACGTCGACGGGCCCCCGGATCTCCCGCGGGCGCTCCGGTGGCTTCGCCGCGCCTGGGCGCAGGCCGGGCGCCCCGGCGGCGCGGACGAGTCCTGAGAGGAGGCGTCTCGATGGCTGACACGCTCACGGTGGTGGCGAGGATCTTCCCCAAGCCCGGCAAGGAGGCCGAGGTCGAGACGCTGCTCCGCACGATGGCGGCGGTGGTCCGCCGCGCCGAGGAGGACTGCCTCGTCTACCGCCCGCACCGCTCGGCGAAGGACCCGGCGGTCTTCCTTTTTTACGAGCAGTACCGTTCCGGGGAGGCGTTCGAGCTTCACCGCTCGGCCCCCCACCTCCGCGAGTCGCGCGAGCAGCTGAGAGCTCTCGTCGCGAAGCCGACGGAGGTCGAGATCTACCGCGCGCTCACGGACTGAGCCCCCTCGGACGTCGGGGCCGCCTTGAGCACCTTGGCCTCGATGCGGTCGATCTTGACGAGCGGGATCAGGAGCCACGCGAGCGCGGTCATGCCCGCCGAGATGAAGATCAGCGGGGTGTAGCCGAGCCGGTCGTAGAGTCGCGCGCCGACGTTCTCCGAGAGCTGGACGCCGCCGTTGTAGATCGACATGAGGAGGGCGAAGAAGGTCGCCTCGACCCGCTGCGGGCAGGCCTTGGCAGCGAGATCGAGGATGGAGAGCAGGGTGATCATCCCCACACAGCCGAAGATCATCTGGATGATGACGGCGGACACGGGCCCCCGGTAGAGCAGGAAGGCGAGCGTCGAGGTCACGGCGAACCCGATCGACATGACGATCAGCCACTTGAGGCGGATGCGCCGCGACAGCGGCGCGTAGATCACGGCGCCGACGACGTTCGCCGCCGAATACAGCGAGTCGAGGGTCCCGATGAACTCCTGGCTGAACTTGAGCGTGTCGGTCTGGTAGAAGAGGAACGCTGGGCCGAAGGAGGGGCTGAACGTCCAGAAGAGGATGAACCCGCCCACGACCCAGACGTCCCGCTCGCTGAGCGCGCCCCGGATCGCCGTCCACGTCTCCCGGAGGGCGGCCCGGTCGGCGGCCGCCCGCGTCTCGCGGACGAACATCGCCGCCATGAAGAACGTGACGAGCGGGAAGCACGCGGCCAGCGCGAAGGCGCCGTTCAAGTTACGCGCGCCCGCCAGGTAGCCACCCGCGATCCCGACGAGGATCGACGCCAGCGTGATCGCGCCCCACTGGACCGACTGGAACGCGCCGGTGAGCCCTCGCGGTTGGCCGTTCTCGACCATCATGGCGTCGGTGAGCACGTCCGTGAACGCGAGGCCCACGGCCATGAGCGTGAAGAGGCCGACGCCGGTGACGATCGTCAGGCTGGTCGGCCCCAGGATCGGGAGGCTCAGCGAGACCGTCCCGATCGGGCCGCTCTTGATGAGCGTGCTCGACGCCAGGATCAGCCCTGCCAGCGCCGCGAGCGCGGAGGTCGCGATGAAGTAGCTCTTCCGCCGGTAGCCGAAGAGCGGGACGAAGTCGGAGATCAGGCCGTACACGGGCTTGATCAGCCAGGGGATGGTGCTGATCAGGAAGAAGTCGGCGACCTGGCCGGCCGCGAGCCCGCGGTCCTTCAGGACGATCGTGATGGTCTGCCTGGGTAGGTACCACATGCCCTGGGCGAAGTACACGACGCCGAAGAGGAGGGCCAACCGCTTGGCCTCGGGCGTCTGGAACGGGATCAGCCGGGCGAGGCGGTCAGCCATGCCGCCGCCCATGATACTCGACCCTGGTCGAGGCCATGCGAGCCTTGCCGACGCGCGCCCGTGGCCTACCGGGCGGGCAGGGGGACCTGGACCGGCGGCCCTACGGGGTGCCGCGGCGGGGCGGGGGCCATGCCGATCATCCGCAGCAGCACCGGGAGCACCACCAGCGAGGCGATCAGGCTCGCCAGGGTTCCCAGGGTGAGAAGGAGGCCCAGGCCGAAGATGCCGCGGTGGTCCGCGACCATGAGGCTCCCGAACCCGACGATCGTGGTCAGCCCGTTGACCAGGACGGCCATCACTGTGCTGCGGGCGACGAGCGGGCCGCCGTGCTCCCGTCCTTCCATGAAGCGCATGACGACGTTCAGCCCGTACTCCGCCGCGGCGCCGAGCATCAGCGGGAGCCCGAAGACGTTGCCCATCGTGAAGCTGAGGCCGAAAGCGTACATGAGGCCCACCGTCCACAGCAACCCGGCGCCCAGGGGCAGGAGCGCCAGCACGGTCTCGCGCAGCCGGCGCAGCATGAGGAAGGCGATCGTGCTGACGAGGATGAGCGCGTAGACGGTTCCCTGCTTGTACGCGCGCTCCATCAGCCGGATCGCCTCGAACGTGATGACCGGGGTCCCCGTCACGTCGGGATCGACGCTCCGCAGCTCGGCGACGAACCGGCCCGCACCCTCCCGCTCCCAGATGTCGACGGCCGGGTGGATCTGCAGGAGAAACTGGCTGCGATCGCTGACGAACTTCCGCCGGATCTCCCGCGGCACCTCGTTGAGCCCGATGCGTCGGGGCGACAGGTTCGCCTGGAGCCGCTGGAAGCTGCGCACGAAGTCGCGGTGGAACTGGAACTGGAGGTGCGTGAGCGCCGGCTCGCTCACCTCGTGGTCGGTCTGGCGGAGCTTCGAGATCAATTTCTCGATCGCCTCGCTGGCGGGACGGAGCCTCCGCCGCGCCTCGTCAGGCGCCTCGGCCGTCGCGAGGTCGAGGCGACGCTTGAGCGTCTCGAACGCCGCGATCAGGCGGTCGAGGTCGACCGCCGTGGGCCGGCCGATCCGGATCGGGGCGACGAGGGGCGCGAAGTCCCGGATGATCCTTTGCTTCTGGGCCTGGCTCTCGGGAATGAGGAGCAGGGCCGAGTCGACCTCGGACACGCTCGCCAGCCGCTTGAACGCGTCGTGCTTCCGCCGGAGCTCGTCGAGCGACCCGGCGCTGGCGAGGGCCGCGAAGCCGGATCGCCCGGCGGTGGCGAGGATCCGGCGCTCCCAGACCACCGACTCGGTGCCCTCCGCCTGAAGGTTGAGGAGGTTGTAGTCGAACCGCATCCCCCTGAGTCCCCAGAGCGACGCCAGGCTCAGGACGATCGCCAGCGCCAGGATCGTCCGAGGGTACGCGGTGAGCCGATCCACGAACGGCACGTGCACGCGCTCGAGCGCGATCGCGCGAGGGATCGTCCCCTCCGGCCGCCGGGCGTGCCGCCGGTCGACGACGACGAGCATCGCCGGGAAGATGGTCATCATCGCGAGCCACGAGAGGAGGATCGCGCTCCCGGCGATGAAGCCCAGCTCCTGGAGGCCCTGGAACGCGGTGAGCATGAGGACGTAGAACGTGCCCGCGGCGGTGACGGCGCCGACCAGCATGCCGGGGCCGCTCCGGGACGCCGTGATCTCGATCGCCTCGCGCAGGCTGCGGCCGAGGAACAGCTCTTCCTCGTAGCGGAAGAGGAAGTAGATGCCGTAGTCGATGCCGATGCCGATCACGATCGAGATGAACATGACCGAGAACAGCGACAGGTGACCGATCACAAGCGTCGCGACACCGATCGACCAGCAGAGGCTCGTGGCGAGCACGAGGAGCATGAGGATGGGCTTACCGACGCGGAGGAAGGCGAGGAGCAGCAAGGCGAGCGTGAGCGCGAAGGCCAGCACGGTCGCTCGCTCGCTGTCGCGGAACGCCGCGGTCATCTCGTCGTTGGCGAGGGCCGGCTTGCCGGTCACGCCGACGGTGACCGTCGGGAACTCGGACCTGAGGGACGCGACGACCGCACGGATCCCCTCGATCGCCTCGCGGTCGCTCGTAAAGCTGCCGGTGTCGCTCTGCGGCTCGGCGAGGATGAAGAGGAGCCGCTGATCGTCGGAGACGAAGTAGCCGGCGCCCGCCTCGTCCACGGAGCCGACGGAGAAGAGGGCCTTCCACGGTGAGCGGTACGGCGTCGGCCGGTCCAGCCGCGCGGAGATCTGTGCGACGAGGTCCTGGATGAAGCGGAGGTCGACGACACCCTTCGGCTCGTCGAGCCCGAGGTCGAAGAAGCCGGTGACGAACGCGTTCGCGAGCTGGGTGGCGATGCCCTCGACGAGCTGGTCGAGGGTCGGCCGGCCCGCGAACGTCTCCATGAACTCCTGGTTGTCGAAGATGCGCTCGCGGATCTCGGCCAGGCGCTCCGTCGAGAGGTAGAGGAGCGCCCGGCCCTCGAACTGCTTGGGATCGATGCGGTAGGCGATTCGCCGGAGCGGGACCCGGCTTCGCCTGAGCTCGCGCGCGAGCCGGCTCGCGTACTCGGTGGCCTCCGGCAGCGAGCGCGCCTCGACCACGATCGCGAGGTCGTCGAGCTCACCGAACTCGCGGTCGTACTCCGCGTACCGCTCGATGAACGGCAGCCCCTGGGGCAGGAGATCGCGCGTGGAGGTCCTGAGGGTCAGATTCGTCAGCGCGTACGCGACCGAGACGACCGCCAGGACGAGCGCGAGGAGGAGCGTGAGGGCCGGCCGCGTGCAGGAAGCCCGGACCAGCCAGCGCAGCACGCGACCGGTCTGGACCGCGACCGTCAACTACTCTTCGCCGGCGATGAACCGCTCGAGACGCTGGTGGGCGAGGTCGTCAGCCCATTGCTCCGGTGGCGCTTTCATGAGGTAGGCGGACGGCGCGAGGAGGGCGCCCTTCAAGCCGCGGTCGAGCGCGATGCGGCAGCACCGGATGGCGTCGATGACGACGCCGGCGGAGTTGGGTGAGTCCCATACCTCGAGCTTCAGCTCGACGCTGATCGGCTGGTCGCCGAAGCCGCGACCCTCCAGCCTGATGTGGGCCCACTTCCGGTCCTGGAGCCACGGCACGTAGTCGCTGGGCCCGATGTGGACGGCCTCGCCCGGCAATTCGTGGTCGAGCTGGGAGCGCACCGCGTCGGTCTTCGAGATCTTCTTCGAGGTCAGCCGGTCGCGCTCGAGCATGTTGTAGAAATCCGTGTTCCCGCCGAAGTTGAGCTGGCTCATGCGGTCGATCCGCACGCCGCGGTCCATGAAGAGCCGGGTGAGGACGCGGTGGACGATCGTGGCGCCGAGCTGGGACTTGACGTCGTCGCCCACGACCGGCAGCCCGCGCTCCTCGAAACGCCGCCGCCAGTAGGCCTCGCGCGCGATGAACACGGGGATGCAGTTGACGAACGCGCACCCGGCGTCGAGCACCTGCTCGACGTACCACTTCGTCGCCATCTCGGACCCCACGGGCAAGAAATTCACGACGACGTGGGTCCGGGTGTCGCGCAGGATGCCCGTGATGTCGGCGGTCGAGCCCGGCGCCTTGCTGATGAGCTGCGAGAGATAGGTCCCGAGCCCGTCGTGGGTCATGCCGCGCTGAACCGGCACGCCCAGGTGCGGGACCGGTGCGAAGCGCACTGTATTATTGGGCTCCGTGAAGATCGCCTCGGAGAGGTCCCGTCCGACCTTGCGGGCGTCGATGTCGAAGGCGGCGGAGAACTCGATGTCGCCGACGCGGTAGTCGCCCAGGGTCGGATGCATCAGGCCTGGGACGAAGTCGTTCGCCGGCGTGCTGCGGTAGTAGTGGATGCCCTGGACGAGCGAGGACGCGCAGTTCCCGACGCCGATGATCGCGACTCGAACGGATCCCACGGACGCCTCCCCGATCAGCGTGGCACGACGGTGGTTCAGTGTACCATATCGGTGCCGTGATTCCCGGGGCGCCGCCGGGCGAGCGCGAACGAGAGGAGACCGTGACGAGCCACCCCGTGCTCGATTCCCTGAGGGATGAAGTCACGCGCGCCATCGCGCGCCTGGACGTCGGCGCCGTGCGCGCCCGGTACTGGGCGCAGAACGAGTTCGTCTGTCTCGAGCGCTTCCTGCCCCGCTCCGTCGTCGACCGGTTCGTCGAAGAGGTGGAGCGGGTGCGGCCGAGCATCCACCGGAACTACATCCCGAAGCACAAGAAGGGCGGGAGCGTCAGCTACTACACGCTCGCCGCCGCGGCGCCGGCGATCCTCGCCCTCTACCGGACGTCGGCGTTCATCGATCTCCTCGTCCGCGTGACGGGTCGGCGCGTGATGCCGTGTCCGGACTCGGACCCCCACGCCTGCGCCCTCTACTTCTACACGGAACCGGGCGATCACATCGGCTTCCACTACGACACCTCGTATTACCGGGGGACCCGCTATACCGTGCTGCTCGGGCTCGTCGAGCGGTCGTCGAGCCGCCTCGTCGCTCAACTCTTCAAGGATGATCCGTCGCGCGCCCCCGTCGAGCTGCGGCTCCAGACGCATCCCGGCACGCTGGTCCTCTTCAACGGCGATACACTGTGGCACGCGATCACGCCGCTCGGCCAGGACGAGGAGCGGGTGAGCCTCACGATGGAGTACGTGACCGATCCGACGATGCGCCCGCTGAAGCGATTCGTCTCGAACATGAAGGACGCGATCGCGTACTTCGGCTTTCGAGCGGTCTTCCGCAGACCGTCCCGCCTTCCGGGGGGCTAGGGGCGCGGAGCCCCCGCGCGGAGGCGCTGGCCGACGCGGTGGGCGAGGTGGCCGAGCCAGTACGCGTTGGCGCCTGCCGCCACTACGATCATGAGGAGCGGGAGCAGCGCGGGGCGAAGGGCCAGCGTCACGATGAACAGGAGCAGCATCGCGTAGAAGCCGTCCCGGTTGCCGAGGCTCTCGAGCACGGCGCCGACCCCGTTGCCCGCGGTGCGCGGCGGCGACGTCTTCGCCAGGATCGCGCTTGTCACGACGCCCAGCGCCGCGATCCAGCCGAGCGCCGCCGAGCGGCCCCCGGCCGCGGTCTCCGCGGTGGCGCCGATGGCGACGGTCAGGAGCGCGTGGATCATGGTGTCCGCCAGCACGTCGAGCCATTCCCCGAGGCGCGATTCCGCGAGGGTGAGACGCGCCACCTCGCCGTCGGAGTGGTCGAGCACGACGGAGGCGGCGTAGAGCAGGAGTCCGAGGACCGCGGTCATCGGCGACCCGTGCCAGAGGCACCATACCCCGGCGAGCCCGACCAGAAGAGCCGCGAGACTCAGCTGGTTCGGGGTGATGCCCTGGGCCACGGCCCACCGGCTGAGGGGGCGCGACAGGCGTCGGTGCAGCGCCATGTCGAGCCGCGTGTCGATGGGGCTGCCGAGGCCCGCGTAGAGTCGCGCCTCCACACGGCGGACCGCCCCCGGGTCCCCCATGCGCTCGTACCAGGCGGCGCCCGGGATGGTCGCCGGGCCGTCCTTCGCGAGCGCCCGGGCGAGCTCGGGACCGACGGGCCGACCGCGCGCGAGGGACGGCCAGAGCGCCCGGAGGAGGCACGGCGCGGCCACGGCGATCGGCGCGGCCTCCGCCCGCGATTCGGCGAGGACGCTCGTGGCGGCGGCGCGGAGCAGCGGCTGGAGGGCAGGGGTCGGGACGAGGGCGGCGGCGGGAACGAGGAGGACCGGCTCCTCGGGCGGGGCGCCGGTCTCGTCCAGCCACACGGTCGCCGCGCGCGCCGACCGGCTCCCCGCGATCGCGCGCTCGAGCGCGCCGCCGCGGAAGGCGCCCGGGACGAAGACCGTGCTCGCGCCCGCACGGACGGCGGCGAGGAGGGCGCGGAATGCGACCGGTCGCCCCGCGACGGTGCGGAGGGCCGCGCGTGCGTCGTCCGGGCTCGCGAGGTAGAGGACGGCCCGTCGGGTCACTCGCCGTCCAGCCGGACGACGTGCGGCAGCACGTCCGCCTCAGCGCGGCGCAGATCCTCCACGAAATCGACCTCGGTCCAGGGGAGACCGGTGATGTCCACCCAGCCCACGTGGCGCTGCAGCACGAGCAGGTGCAGCGCGTCCTCGTACTCGCTCACGCCGGATCCTTCGGCGATCACGTCTTCGAGTCGGCGGACGAACTCCAGCCCGTCGCCGGCGCCGCACTTGAAGAACCCGACGCCCTCGCCCACGGCGTCCCAGCGCTCGGGGACCACCTTCTTGCCGAGCGCGATGACGCGATCGGCGCGCGTGAAGATCTTGACCTCTTCCCCCGAGTCCCTGAACCCACGATCCACGAGGAGCGCGCTCGGCGCGGGCGCCGCGAGCAGCCGGCGGAGGAACTCGCGCGGAAAGACCACGTCCGCGTCCATGACCAGCGCGGGCGCCTCGAGGTAGGCGCGCGCGGCGTAGAGGGAGAGGACCGACCCCTTCGCGTACTCGGGATTCTCGACGTAGCCCACCGCCATCCCGCCGAACCGATCGCCCGCGAGGGCCCGCACCTGGTCGGCGCAGTGGCCGACGACGAGAACGGTCTCGCGGATCCCGCAGAGCTCGAGCGCTCGGAGCATACGTGCGAGCATCGGACGGCCGCCGACCGGCAGCAGACACTTGTGCGTCGTGTCGGTGAGCGGCGCCAACCGGCGGGCGATCCCCGCCGCGAGGATGATCGCCCTCATGTCGCGAGCACGCCCGCGCGGAACCGGTCGCGGATCTGGATGGAGGCGTGCGGGATCACGTGCCTCAGTTCTGGGGAGTCCGCTGGAGGAACTCTTCCTGCTTCGTCTTCATCTTCTTCACCAGCTCTTGGTACGACGCGGTCTGGACGATCTTGTTGAACTGGGTCCGATAGTTGCTGACCAGGCTCACGCCCTCGATCACGACGTCGTAGACGAGCCACCGCTCGCTCCGCCGGAGCAGGCGGTACTCGATCGGGACCTCCGTCTCCTGCTTGGTGACGATCTTGGTGCGCACGGTCGCCTGGTCACCGTCGATGCTCTCGCTGACGTAGGAGATGTGCTCGCCGCCGTACACCTCGATCCGCGAGACGTAGGAGCGCTCGAGGAGATCGGTGAAGAGCCGGACGAACTCCTCCCGCTCGGCGGGCGTCCGGCTCACCCAGTGCCGGCCCAGCGAGCGCTTCGCCGTCTCGGCGAAGTCGAAGATGTCGTTCGCGATCTTGCGGACCGCGGCGCGCCGCTCCTTGCCCCGGCTGTCTTTCTTGAGCTCCGGGTCCTCGACGACCTTGAGGACCCGATCGATCTGGCTCTTGAGCTGGTCCGTGGGCGGACCGGCCCACGCCTCGCGCCCGACGAACAGCGCGAGCAGGAAAGTGACCGCCAGCACGCCGCAACGGGAACGCGACCCCATGGGATGACCTCCGACTCTGTACTCTACACTTTGCCGAAGATGTACTTCGAGAGCAGCTCCTCAAAATCGACCGGCGCCTCGACCTCCCGGATGCGCCCGTTCGGCTGGATGATCCGGTCGGACGCCCCCGGGCTGATGCGGACGTACTTCTCGCCGATCAGTCCCTTGGTCTTGATCGAGGCGATCGAGTCCTCCTGGAGCTTCACGTCCGAGTTCAGCCGGAGGACGACTCGGGCCTGATAATCGGCGAGATCGATGGCCTCGACGCGCCCGACCTCGACCCCGGCGATCTCGACGGTCGATCCCGCCTTCAGCCCCCCCACGGAGGGGAAGTCGGCGGTGACGACGTAGCCCGCGCTCCCGAAGAACGAGACCCGGCCGAGTTTAATCGAAAGGTATGCCAATGCCAAGATGCCGAGGACCACGAAGAGGCCGACGGCGACGTTGACCTTCGATCGCTCCATTGGTCCACCTCCCTCACAGGCTCGCCTCGGGCGGGCGTGCCTGCGGCATCGCCGGACGCCCTCGGCGTCGAACGACCGTCACAGGCTCGCCTCGGGCTCGCCCGAGATGAATTCTCGCACGACGGGGTTGGCCGATTGCTGGATCAGCACGGGCGCGCCCGACTCGACGATCCTCCCCTCGTGGAGCATGGCGACCGTGTCGGCGATGGCGAAGATCTCCGGCAGTTCGTGACTCACCATCACGGCCGTGAACCGGAACCGGCGATGGAGACCTAGGATCAGGCGGTGGATCGTGTTGACCAGGATCGGGTCGAGGCCCGTCGTGGGCTCGTCGAAGAACACGATCTCCGGCTCCGTCACGAGCGCCCGCGCGATCGCGACCCGCTTCCGCATGCCGCCGGAGATCTCCGCCGGAAACTTCGCTCCGACCCCTTCGAGACCCACCTGGACCAGCGCGGCGTCGACGCGCGTCGCGATCTCCGCTCGCGCGAGGCGCGTCTTTTCGCGGAGCGGGAACGCGACGTTGGCGAAGCACGTCATCGAGTCGAAGAGGGCGCCGCCCTGAAAGACGACGCCGTAGCGCTGCCGGACCGCGTCGAGGGCCGTGCCGCGCAGCCGGGTCAGCTCCACGCCGTCCACGAGGACGCGACCCGCGTCCGGGCGCAGCAGGCCGAGCAGGTGCTTGAGGAACACCGACTTGCCGCCGCCGCTCCGCCCGATGACGATGGTGATCGAGCCCGTCGGCACCTCGAGGTCCACACCGCGCAGGACCGCCTGGCCGCCGAAGGACTTGCGGAGGCCCTCGACCTTGATCACGGCAGCACCGAGCCCATGAAGTAGTCCCAGACGAGGATCAGGACCGAGGAGAGGACGACGGCCTGGGTGGTGGCCCGCGCGACGCCCTCCGCTCCGTGGCCGACGTGGAAGCCCTTGTAGGTGCACACCCACGTGACGACCACGCCGAACGAGAGGGATTTCCAGAACCCGGTCATGATGTCGTCGACCCCGACGAACGCCTGCATCTCGCCGAAGTAGGTGCCCTGGGAGAGACCGAGGAGCTCGACGCCCACGAGGTAGCCGCCGAAGATCCCGACGACGTCGAAGATCGCGGTCATGAGCGGGAACGTGACGATCCCGGCGAGGATCGATGGAGCGACGAGGTACCGGAGGGGGTTCAGGGCCATCACGGTGAGCGCGTCGATCTGCTCGGTGATGCGCATGATGCCGATCTCGGCGGTGAGGGCCGACCCCGCGCGGCCCGTCACCATCAGGGCCGCGAGGACCGGCCCGAGCTCGCGGATGAGGGACAGCGCGACGGCCGGACCGAGAAACGCCTCGGAGCCGAACCGCGACAGCGTCACGAACACCTGAAGCCCGAGCACCATCCCCGTGAAGGCGCCGGTGAGCAGGATGATCAACAGGGACCGGAATCCGATGTAGTGGATGCGGTCGACGAAGATCCAGAACTTGAAGGGCGGCGTGACGCTCGACGCGAGCGCCTGCCCCAGGAACGTCCCGAACCGGCCCAGCGAGCTGAGGACCCCGAGCGTCCACCGACCGACGGCCTCCAGGAGATCGAGGGCCGGCGACAGGGACTCCCTCATGCACGCGCGCGGCGGTAGACCCCCAGCGCCCAGAGGGGGAAGTACTTCGCGTAGTAATGGTACTTGAGGAAGAAGACCCGCGGGAAGCCCGCGCCGTTCCAGAACGTGTCTTCCCACGAGCCCTCGGCCCGCTGGGTCCGGAGGAGGTACTCGACGCCCCGCTCGACCGCCGACCCGCGGGTGCATCCGGCGGCGAAGAGCGCCAGCAGCGCCCAGGCGGTCTGGCTCGGGATCGACTCGCCGAAGCCCGCCAACTCGGGGTTGCTGTAGCTGTCGCAGGTCTCGCCCCATCCCCCGTCCGCGTTCTGGCGCCGCAGCAGCCACCGCACCGACCGCTGGACGTACTCGTGACGCAGGTCCTCGCCCACGGCGCAGAGCCCCCGGAGGACGGACCACGTGCCGTAGATGTAGTTGACCCCCCACCGGCCGTACCACGGGCCGTCGTGCCGCTGCGTCCGGCGGATGAAATGGATGGCGCGCCGAACCGGCTCGAAGTCGGTCGCGTAGCCGAACGCGCCGAGCATCTCGAGCCCCCGTCCGGTCAGGTCTTCCGTCGACGGGTCGAGGAGCGCGCCGTGGTCGGCGAAGGGGATGTTGTTCAGATAGAGGAGCTTCTGATCCGCGTCGAAGGACGCCCACCCGCCGTCCTCGCCCTGCATGCCGAGCATCCACCCGAGCCCGCGCTCTTTGGCGAGGCGAGTCCGGTCGGGGTCGAGGCCCCGCACCTTCTCGAGCGCCATGAGGACCACGGCCGTGTCGTCGAGATCGGGATAGAAGTCGTTGTGGTACTGGAACGCCCAGCCGCCCGGCCGCACGTGCGGCCGCCGCACCTGCCAGTCACCGGGCACGAGGATCTGCTTGTCGAGGAGCCACTCGGCGGCGCGCCGCAGCGCCGGGTGGTCGGGGTCGGCGTCGCTCTCGATCAGCGCGTTGATCGCGAGGGCCGTGTCCCAGACCGGGGAGGGGCACGGCTGGTAATGCATCTGATCGCCCGACTCCACCGCCAGCGCCTCGATCTCCTTGATCTGCCCGAGCACCAGGGGATGGTCGTCGGGATACCCGAGCAGGCGCATCGCCAGGATGGAGTTCGCCATCGCCGGGAAGATGCCGCCCAGGCCGCCCGGCACGCTGAGCCGCTCCTCGAGCCACATCCGCGCCGCCTCCACCGCCCGCTTGCGGAGCGGCCGCGGCGAGAAGCGCTCCCAGATCTTGAGCCCGTCGTCGACGGCGATGAAGAAGTTTTTCCACAGGAGCGCCCGCCACTCGAATGGCTCGGGCACGCGCGGGAAGCGTAGGCTCGCCCGCTCCCGGGGGACCGGCCACAGCTCGTCGAGGCTGAGGTGGGGCGGTAGCCACTTCACCGGCTTCCGGTCCATCACGATGAGCAGCGGGACGATCACTGTCCGCGACCAGTACGAAACCTCGTAGAGGTTGAAGAAGAAGAAGGGGTGCGGCAGCAGCATGATCTCGACTGGCATCGAGGGTACGCCGTTCCAGTCGTACTCGCCGAAGAGCGCGAGCTGGATCTTGGTGAAGACATTGGCCTTCACCGGGCCCCCCATCTCGAGGACCCGCTCGCGCGCGCGCACCATCGCCGGGTCCCCGGGGCTCACCCCGGCCAGCTTCATCGCGAAGTACGCCTTGATCGTGGCCGAGAGGTTGGCGGACTCGCCCTCGAAGAGGCTCCAGCCCCCGTCGGGGAGCTGCCGCGACCGGAGGTAACGGACGGCGCGGGCCTCGCCGTCGCGGTTGACCCGATCGATCAGGTGGCAGAGGAGGAGGTACTCGGCGGTGATCGTGGTGTCGGCTTCCAGCTCGCCGACCCAGTGACCATCCGCCTGCTGAACCTCGAGGAGATGGGCCTGCGCGCGTGCTATGGCGGAGTCGAGGCCTGTCACGACGGGTGATGGTAACATGCGGAGTCGTCTTCTGAAATAGGACGCGCCCAATGGACCTCGTGATCGGCACCGTGCTGCTGCGCCCGTACGTGTTCGGCTTCCTCGTCCTGTTCCTTGTGGCGGCCGCGGCGGATCTCGGTCCGCGTCGTACGCTCCTCTTCGGCGGCTGGGTCTGGCCCCTGGCCTGGCTCGCCGAGTTCGCGTCGACACGGGTCGGGGTTCCATTCGGGCTCTACCACTACACAGGGACGACGCGGGGACAGGAGCTCTACATCGGCAACGTTCCCTTCGTGGACTCGCTCTCCTTCACCTTCCTCGCCTACGCGTCGTACTGCCTGGCGCGCCTGGCGCTCCGCGGACGGCGCGCGTCCCGACCCGTCGTCGCGCTGCTCTCGGGCGGCCTGATGATGTGGCTCGACGTGGTCATCGACCCACTCGCGGTCCGCGGGGGACGCTGGTTCCTCGGCCAGATCTTCTACTATCCCGACGGCGGGATCTACTTCGGCGTGCCCCTCTCCAACTTCGCCGGCTGGGCCGCGGTCGGAGCCCTGGGGGTGGGCGGCTACCTCCTCTGCGCGGGGGAGGCCCCTCCGCGCCGCGCCGCGCCCGGGGTCGCGCTATACTACGGCGTGCTCGCTTTCAATCTCGTCGTGACCGCGTGGATCGGGGAGTGGTCGCTCGTCGCGGCGGGCGTGGGACTGCACGTCGCGGCGACGGTCGCGCTCCACGCTCGGCGTCCGGGCGCCGGCGTCCGGCTGAGCCTCGGCAGGAGTGGAATGGAACGCGCATGAGCGTGCCCGCCTCGCAGATGTGGGCCGTCGCGTCGTACGTCCTCGGGCAGAAGCTCCGCGGCCGGAAGCGGTACCCGCTCGTGCTGATGCTCGAGCCGCTCTTCCGCTGCAACCTCGCGTGTGCCGGGTGTGGCAAGATCCAGTATCCCCCGCACCTCCTCAAGCGGCATCTCACCGTCGAGCAGTGTCTCCAGGCGGTGGACGAGTGCGGCGCGCCGATGGTCTCGATCCCTGGCGGCGAGCCGCTCATGTACCCGGAGATCGGGCGGCTGGTCCAGGAGCTGGTCGCACGGAGGAAGTACGTCTACCTCTGCACCAACGCGATCCTCCTCAAGGAGAAGCTGGCGCAGGGCGTGTTCCAGCCGTCGAAGTACCTGAGCTTCAGCGTCCACATGGACGGCCTCCGCGAGGAGCACGACGAGGCGGTCTGCCGCGAGGGCGTGTACGACGAGGCGGTGGAGGCCATCCGCGAGGCCCTCAGGCGCGGCTACCGAGTCACGACCAACACGACGCTCTTCGAGGGCGCCGCGCCGTTCCGGGTGCGCGACTTCTTCGACGAGATGATGGACCTGGGCGTCGAAGGAATGATGATCTCGCCCGGGTACAGCTACTCGAAGGCGCCCGATCAGGAGCACTTCCTCCGGCGGCAGCGCGCCCACGAGCTGTTCTCGAGAATCCTCTCGAACCCGAAGAGGCGCTGGCGCTTCAACCAGTCGCCGCTCTTCCTCCAGTTCCTGATGGGCAAGCAGGACTTCGAGTGCACCCCGTGGGGCAACCCGACCTTCAACCTCTTCGGCTGGCAGCGGCCGTGCTATCTCCTGCAGGAGGGGTACGCGGCGAGCTTCGGGGAGCTGCTGGAGACCACGCGGTGGGAGCAGTACGGTCGGAAGAGCGGCAACGAGAAGTGCCGTGACTGCATGGTGCACTGCGGCTACGAGCCCACGGCCGTGAACCACACCTTCGGCTCCTGGCGCGGCTTCCGCGACGCCGTCGTCGCCACGGTCAGCGGGAAACCCTGATGGCAGAGGAGCGAAGCCTCGAGGGCTGGGAGCCCGAGGTCGACGACTCGCTCCCGCTCGCCGAGGTCATCGACCGGGCCTTCGATTACCGTGGCGACGTGACGGTGGTCACGGCCGACGGCACGGAGATGGTCGGATACCTCTTCAACCGCGATCGGGACGTCCGGGAGCCCTTCATCCAGATCTTCGACCGCTCGGGCTCGGGCCCGCACACGATCCCCTACGCCAGGATCCGGACCATCAGGTTCACCGGCAAAGACACCGCGGCCGGCAACTCGTACTCGGCCTGGCTCGAGCGCAGGGCGGCCTCCGGGGCCCGCGCGACGCCCGTCGAGGGCGCGTGAAGGGCGTTCTCGTCCTGACCGCGATCGACGTCGAGGCGCGCGGTCTCGCGCGCCACCTCGGGGTCGCGCGCGTCGAGGCGAGCGACTGGCCGCACTACCGGGGAGGCGTGCTCGAGGTGATGAGCGTCGGCCTCCGCGGGTCGGCACTCGACGCCCGCGCGGGAGTCGCCCGGCGTCCGTCGCTCGTCGTCTCCGCCGGCACCTGCGGCGCCCTCGACCCCGACCTCGCCGAGGGTGACGTCGTCGTGCCCGAGGTCGTGCTGACCGAGGAGGGCCCTCGAGCCCCCACGGACCCGCTGCCCGGGCTCGCGCGCGTGGGGGCCCTCCTGACACTCAGAGGGATGGCCGACACCCCCGCCCGGAAGGCCCGCCTCTGGATGGAGACGGGCGCGCTCGCCGTCGATCTCGAGTCCGCGATCATTCTCGAGTGGGCCCGCGCCCGCGGCCTCCCGGCGGCCGTCGTCCGCGGGGTGTCGGACTCGGCTGGCCGCGCGCTCCCCGCCGACCTCGCCGCGGTGGTCGACCCGGACGGGCGCGTGCGGACCTCGCGCGCCGTGCGCGCGGCGCTCGCCCGCCCCCGGGCGCTCGGGGACGCGCTCGCGCTCCGCCGCGGAACCTCCGCGGCGCTCGCCAACGTCGCCGCGGCGCTGGCGCGGATCGCGCGCGCCGCCAGGGCGAGCGTGTGATGGTGGTGCGAAGCCGCAGGGCGGCCGCGGCGCCGCAGGCCCGCGCGCCCGAGGCGAGCCTCTGATGGACGCGCTGGTCACCGGCGGGACCGGCTTCGTCGGCGCCAACGTCGTCCGCGAGCTGCTTCGCGAGGGCGCGACGGTGCGCGGGCTCGTCCGGCCCTCGAGCGACCGCCGGGCCCTGGCCGGCCTCCGGGTCGAGCCGTGCGAGGGCGACCTCGGCGATCCGGCGTCGCTCCGGCGCGCCGTCACCGGCGTGCGCGTCGTCTATCACGTCGCGGCCGATTACCGCCTCTGGGCGCCCGACCCGAAGGTGCTCTACCGGGTGAACGTCGAGGGCACGCGGGCGATTCTCGCGGCGGCCGCCGACGCCGGCGTGGAGCGCGTGGTCTACACCTCGACCGTCGGCGCGCTCGGCATCCCGAAGGACGGCTCGCCCGGCACCGAGGACACCCCGGTATCCCTCCGGGACATGGTCGGGCCCTACAAGGCGTCGAAGTTCCTCGCGGAGGAGGTGGCCCGGGAGTTCGCGCAGGGCGGGCTCCCTCTCGTGATCGTAAACCCGTCGGCGCCCGTCGGGCCGTGGGACGTCAAGCCCACGCCCACGGGGCAGATGATCGTCGACTTCCTTCGGGGCAAGATCTTCGCCACGCTCGACACCGGGCTCAACGTGGTTCACGTGCGCGACGTCGCGCGGGGCCACCTCCTGGCGGCGGAGCGGGGACGGGTCGGCGAGCGCTACATCCTGGGAAACGCGAACCTCTCGCTCACCGAGATCGGGAGACTCCTCTCCGAGCTCAGCGGGCTCCGCGCCCCGCGGTTCCGGGTGCCGTACGCGGCGGCGTGGCTCGGCGCCGCGTGCATGGAAGGACTGGGGCGGCTCACGGGCCGGCCACCCCGGGTCTCGCTGACCGCGGTGCGCATGGCGCGCAAGCGGATGTACTTCAGCCCGGCCAAGGCGGTGCGGGAGCTGGGGCTGCCGCAGACCGACGTGCGCGTGGCCCTCCGCGACGCCGCCCTCTGGTTCGCCGAGCACGGTTACGCCATGCTGCCCTCGGTGACGCGGATGGCAGCGGCATGAGCGGCGTGGATTCCCCCTCGCGGCTGACCCGGAAGAGTCGCTCGAACTTCTACTACGCCTTCCTCTCGCTCCCGCGGGCGCGCCGCGAGGCCCTCTATGCCGTCTACGCGTTCTGCCGGACGGTGGACGACATCGCCGACCTCGGCGCCGGCGACGGCGCCGATCCCGCCGCGCGGCGGAGCGAGCTCAGCCGCTGGCGCGAGGAGATCGCGCGCTGCTACGATCCTGGCTCGGCGCCGGTCCATCCGATCGCCCGCCGACTGGCCGCCGCGGTCCGCGCCTACGGGATCCCGCGCGACGCGCTCGAGGCGATCGTCGACGGGGTCGCGATGGATCTCGAGCGGACCACGTACGAGACCGCGGAGGACCTCTACCCGTACTGCTACCGGGTCGCCTCGGCGGTCGGGCTCTGCTGCATCGAGATCTTCGGCTACACCGATGCTCGGGCGCGCGAGTACGCGATCAATCTCGGCCTGGCGCTCCAGCTGACGAACATCATCCGCGACGTCGGCGCCGACGCCCGGGCGGGTCGCGTCTACCTCCCCCAGGCGGACCTGCGAAAGTTCGGCGTGACACCGGACGATCTCCGCGCGGGCCGTCACACGGACGCCTTCGTCCGGCTGATGGCGCACGCGGCGGAGCGTGCCCGTCACTTTTATCGCGCGGCGCGCGTCGCCTATCCGGCCGTGGACGCGCGCGCGCTCGTGGCCGCCGAGATCATGGGGCAGATCTACCTCGCCCTGCTGGAGGAGATCGAGGCGCGGCGGTTCCGCGTCTTCGAGGCGCGCATCACCCTGCCGGCGCGCCGCAAGCTCGCCATCGCGCTGCGCTGCTGGGCCGCCGCGCGCTTCCTGGGCGCCGCGTGGGGTCGGGGGCGCGTCGCGTGAAGGCCGCCGTCTTCCACGGCGCGGGACGGCTCACCGCGGAGGAATGGCCACGGCCCTCGATCGGCGACGGTGACCTGCTGCTGCGGCTCCGGGGCTGCGGCCTCTGCGGCTCGGACATCGTGAAGCTCGCCGGGCCGGCACCGACGGCGCCGACCGTGCTCGGGCACGAGGTCGTCGGCGAGGTCGTGCAGCTCGGGGCCGGGGTGACGGGCTTCGCCATCGGTGACCGGGTCGTCGCGGCCCACCACGTGCCCTGCGGCGACTGCCACTTCTGCCGGCGCGGGAGCCCCTCGATGTGCCGCACCTTCAAGACGAGCAACCTCGATCCGGGTGGCTTCGCGGAGTACGTGCGGGTCCCGGCGCCGAACGTCCTCCACGCGTGCTTCCGGGTGCCGCGGCACGTGCGCGACGAGGACGCGTCCTTCGTCGAGCCACTCGCGTGCTGCCTCCGCGCCACGAAGCGGGCGCGGGTCGAGGCCGGCGACACCGCCGTGGTGGTCGGCCTGGGCTCGATCGGGTGTCTCTTCGTCCAGCTCCTCAAGCGGCTCGGCGCCGCCGTGGTGGGGTGCGATCCGATCGCCGAGCGCGCCGACCTCGCCAAGCGCCTCGGGGCGGACGCGGCGGGCGCGGCCGCCCTGGCCTCCACCATGGCCCGCGAGCTCAGCGAGGGACGGGGCGCCGACCAGGTCATCGTGACGGGGGGCGGAGCGGACGTCCTGCCCTGGGCGGCCGAGGTGGTGCGGGACGGGGGCGCGATCCACTTCTTCGCGGGCGGCGGCGACGCGCTGCCCCTGAGGCTCGACACCCTCTATCACCGCGAGCTGACGGTGACCGCGACGTATTCGTCGTCGCCCGCCGACCTCCAGGAGGCGTTCCGGCTGATCGTCGCCGGCGAGGTCGCGGTCGAGCGGCTCATCACGCACCGGGTCTCGCTCGGCCGGCTGGCCCACGGCGTGGAGCTGATGCGGCGCCGCGAGGCGCTCAAGGTCTACGTGACGCCGTGAGGGCGGTGGTCTTCCACGGTCCCGAGGACCTCCGCTACGAGGAGGTGGAGGTTTCGCCGCCGGGCGCCGGCGAGCTGCTGCTCCGGATCGACGCGGCGCTCACTTGCGGGACCGACGTCAAGACCCTCCACCGCGGCCATCCGGTCATGATCCCGCGGGTCCCCACGGTCTTCGGCCACGAGTTCGCGGGGACGGTGGTGGGCGTCGGCCGTGGCGTGTCCGCCTTCCGCGAGGGCGATCGCGTGGTGGCGGCGAACTCGGCGCCGTGCGGCGAATGCCGGCTCTGCGCCGCGGGACGGCCGAACCTCTGCGAGGACCTCCTCTTCGTCAACGGCGCCTACGGGGAGTTCATCGTCCTGCCCGAGCGGCTCGTCGCGGAGAACGTCGTCCGGCTGGCCGACTCCCTGCCGGCCGCTCGCGCGGCCTTCGCCGAGCCGCTCGCCTGCGCCCTGCTCGCCATCGATCACGGGGAAGTCGAGGCCGGCAAGACGGTGGCCGTCTTCGGCCACGGTCCGCTCGGATGTCTCCTCGCGATGCTGGCCGCGGCGCGGAAGGCGCGGGTGCTCCTGATCGGCAAGGCCGGGTGGCGAATGGAGCGCGTCAGGACGCTCGGGCTCGGCGAGTGTCTCGACGCGACGGCGTCCGCCGACATCGTGGCCGACCTCCGGGCGCTGACGGGCGGGCGCGGAGCCGAGGTGACGATCGATGCGACCGGCCGGCCGGAGGTCTGGGAGCAGGCGATGGGCGCGGTCGGCCGCGGAGGCAGCGTGGTATTCTTTGGAGGCTGCGCGCCGGGGACCACTGTGCGGCTCGACAGCCGGCGCGTCCACTACGAGGGTTTGACGCTCTCCGGGGCGTTCCACCACACGCCGGAGACGATCCGGCGCGCGGTGGACCTGCTCGAGACGGAGGCGGTGGTGCCGGACAGTCTCCTGACGCACCGGCTGGGGCTCGAGGGAGTGGAGGAGGCGCTCAAGCTCATGGCGAGGGGTGACGCGTTGAAAGTGCTGATCGAGCCGTGAGCAGACCCGTGGCGATCCTCCTCGCGAGTCTCCTCGCGGGCCTCGGCGGCGTCGGGCCCGCCTGGGCGTACGATCCCGCCGAGACCTTCCGCAAGGGCGCGTGGGCGCTCTCCGTCGAGGGCGGCTTCGGGGAGCAGGACAACCTGGAGGGCCAGAGTGTTCAGACGGGCCTCGAGATGTGGAACGGCGGGGTCCGCGTCTCGCTCCTTCCATGGGGTCCGGTCGGCTCGGGGTTCTTCCACGGGGCCCTCGAGGTCGGGCTCGAACCCTTCTACCAGCGCTACACGGAGCCGGTGCACGCCTTCTACGCGGGGCTCGCCGCGGTGTTCCGCTATCACTTCCTCTCGCTCGGGCGCCTGGTCCCGTGGGTCGAGGTGTCCGGCGCCGCGGGCGGGACCGACCTCGACGTGCTGGAGATCAGGTCGGACTTCGCCTTCCTCGTGCACGGCGGCGTGGGCGCGTCCGTGTTCCTCACTGACGCGACTGCGCTCTACGCCGGGTACCGACTGCAGCACGTGTCCAATGGCAACGTCGACTCGCCGAACCGCGGCTTCGAGTCCCACACGGGCGTCGTCGGCGTCTCGGTGTTCTTCCGGTAGGAGGCGCCCATGATCTCGGCGATCGCGGAGATCGTCCTCGCCGCGCCGCGCGGGTTCTGCGCCGGCGTCGAGCGCGCGATCGACGTCGTCGAGCTGGCGCTGTCTGTCTCCGGGCCGCCGGTCTACGTGCGCAAGGAGATCGTCCACAACCGGCACGTCGTCGAGAACCTCCGCACGAAGGGCGCCATCTTCGTCGACGAGTTGGACGAGGTCCCCGACGGCGCGACGGTGGTCTTCAGCGCCCACGGCATCTCCCCGGCGGTGCGCGAGGAGGCGCAGCGCCGCGGTCTCCGGGTGATCGACGCCACGTGCCCGCTGGTCACGAAGGTGCACCTCGAGGCGATGCGGTACGCGCGGAACGACGACTCGATCGTTCTCATCGGCCACGAGGACCACGACGAGGTCATCGGCACCCTCGGCGAGGCGCCCGAGCGGATCCACGTGATCGCCAGCGCCCAGGAGGTAGAGAAGCTGGAGGTCCCGAATCCCGACAAGATCGCGTACCTGACACAGACGACGCTCAGCGTGGACGACACCCGCGACGTCATCGACGCGCTCCGGCGCCGGTTCCCGAAGATCGTGGGCCCGTCACGCGACGACATCTGCTACGCCACGCAGAACCGGCAGGCCGCGGTCAAGCGCCTGGCGAACGACGTGGACGTGGTGCTCGTGATCGGCGCGGCGAACAGCTCCAACGCGAACCGGCTGGTCGAGGTCTCCGAGATGGCCGGCACGCGCGCCCACCTGATCAACGACGTGAGCGACATCCGTCGCGAGTGGCTGGAGGGGTCGACGCGGGTCGGCGTGACGGCGGGCGCCTCCACGCCGGAGGTGCTCGTGAGCGAGACCATCGCGGCGCTGCGGCGGGTGGGCGTGGCCGTGCGGGAGGTCCGGGTGGTGGAGGAGGACGTCCGGTTCGCGCTGCCGGACGAGCTGGAGCAGATGGCGCGCGAGCGGGGCATGACCCTGCCGTCGCGAGCCGCCATGCGGCAGTCGATCTAGCGCCCGGGCGGGCGGTGCCGGTTCCGGAGGCGGCGCAGGCGCCGCCTTTTGTTTTTGCCTGCGAGAATTCCGGAGGAGGCGGGAATGAGGTGGGTCGTGGGACTGCTGCTCTCGACGGTGGTGGTCGCGTTGCCGGTACCGCCGGTGAACGGCACGCAGGAGGTCGGCGAGCGCCTCCTGCTCGACAACGAGCACATGACGGTGGTCGAGTACATCTTCCCGCCGGGGTTCCGCGGCGAGGAGCATGCGGCCATCGCGAACGAGCTGGCGTACGTCCTCGAGGGCGAGTTCGCGGTCGTGACCAGGGGCCGCGACAAGCGCGTGGTGCGGAAGGGCGAGGTCGAGTTCGCCGCGAAGGGCACGATCCACCTCTCGGTCAACGAGACGAGGAAGCCGGCGCGCGTGCTCGTCGTCCTCCTCAAGGAGCGCTGAGCCGTGCGCCTGGTGACCTACCGGCGCGGGCGTGCGGCCCCGCGGCCCGGCGCTCTGGTCGGCGAGGCGGTCCTCGATCTCGGGAGACTCGCGGCCGATCTCGGACGCCAGCGCGGCGCCATCCGGCGCGGACGCGGCGGGTTCCCCGCCACGATGCTCGCGCTCATCCAGGCCGGGCCGGACACGTGGGCGGCCGCGCGCGAGGCGGTCGAGCACGGCGCCGCCCTCCTCGCGCGCGACGGGCTCGAGGCGCTCGCGAGAGAGCGGCTCGCGGCCCCGTTCCGCCGGGCGCGGCTCGAGGCCCCCATCCCGCGTCCCGCGCGCAACGTCTTCTGCCTCGGGCGGAACTACAGGGAGCACGCCGCCGAGCGCGGCGCCGAGGCGCCGGCTCACCCGGTCTATTTCACCAAAGCGCCTGAGTGCGTGCTGGCGCCGGGCGGCTCGATCGTCCACCACGCAGCCACGCGGGAGCTCGACTACGAGGTCGAGCTCGGGGTGGTGCTGGGGCTCAGGGGCCTGGACATCGCGCGGGACGCGGCGCTCCGGCACGTCTTCGGTTACACGGTCATCAACGATGTCACCGCCCGCGACCTCCAGAAGCGCCACGGCCAGTGGTTCAAGGGGAAGTCGCTCGACACGTTCTGTCCCATGGGCCCCGTCCTCGTCACCGCGGACGAGATCCCGGATCCCCAGGCGCTCCGGATCGAGCTCCGGGTCAACGGCGAGACGCGGCAGTCGAGCCACACCTCGAAGATGATCTTTCCCGTCGCCCAGTGCGTCGAGGTCCTGTCGATCGGCATGACCCTCTTTCCGGGCGACGTCATCGCGACCGGCACGCCCGAGGGGGTGGGCGCGGCGACGGGCCGCTTCCTCAAGGTCGGCGACCGGGTCGAGGCGGAGATCGAGCGGATCGGTGTCCTCGGCAACCGCGTCCAATGACCTTCGTCGCCCACGTCGAGTGCACGGAGTGCGGCCACCGCCACGATCCGCGCCTGCCCCTCACGGTCTGCGCGCGCTGCGGCGCGATGCTCGCGGTCCGCTACGACCTCGAGCGCGTCGCGGCGCGCGTGACGAAGGACGCGCTCCGGCAGCGCCCGCCGGGGATGTACCGGTTCAGGGAGCTGACGCCGCTCGACGACGGAGAGGAGCCGGTGACCCTCGGCGAGGGCTCGACCCCGCTCCTGTCGCTCTCCCGGCTCGCCGGGCACCTGGGGCTCGGCGTCCTCCTGGCGAAGGACGAGGGCCAGAATCCGACCGGCACGTTCAAGGCGCGGGGCCTCGGCATGGCGATCACGCGGCAGCGGACGCTCGGGGCGCGGGGCTTCATGATCCCCTCCGCGGGCAACGCTGGCGGGGCGGCCGCCGTGTACGGCGCGCGCGCGGGGCTCCCGGTCGCGGTGGTCGTTCCGCGGGGAACGCCCCAGGCCGCGGTGGCCGAGGCCCTCCTCGGGGGCGCCCACGTGTTCACGGTCGAGGGCTCCATCGCGACCGCCGGGAAGGTGGTCTCGCAGGTGGCGCCGCGGATCGGGTGGTTCGATCTGTCGACGCTCAAGGAGCCCTACCGCCTCGAGGGCAAGAAGACGATCGGTCTCGAGCTCGCCGAACAGCTCGGCTGGCGCATGCCCGACCTGCTCCTCTACCCGACCGGGGGCGGCACGGGGCTCGTCGGGATCCCCAAGGCCTACGAGGAGCTTCGCGCGATGGGTTGGCTCGCGGGCGCGCTCCCGCGCTTCTTCGCGGTGCAGGCTGATGGCTGCGCGCCGGTGGTGAAGGCGTTCCGGGAGGGCGCCGAGACCACGACCGCCTGGGAGAACCCGACGACCCACGCCGCGGGGCTCCGCGTGCCGTCGCCGTTCGCGGGCCGGCAGATGCTCCGCGTCCTCCGCGAGACGCGCGGGGGCGCCGTGGCGGTCGGCGAGAAGGAAATCCAGGACGCCCAGCGCCTCCTGGCGCGGCTCGAAGGGGTGTGGACCGCGCCCGAGGCGGCCGCGCTCGTCGCGGCGCTCGTCCGGATGAAGGAGGCCCGCCAGGCGACGCGCGACGCCGAAATTCTCATCGTGCTGACGGGCGCCGGGCTCAAGGGCGACCCGCCGCCGCTCCCGCCGCCCGTCGACCTCGCCGGCTCCGACGAGGAGATCCTCGCCCGGGTCCGGCGAGCCCTCCAGCACCCGAGCCCCCTGTGATAGGATCACCGTCACCGCATCGCTGCCCGGGAGGTCGCTGAATGGCGCTCGAGATCGGCAAGGTCCGCAACGTCGGCGTCGTCGGTCATGGGGGAGTCGGAAAGACCTCGCTGGTCGAGGCCCTGCTCTTCGCCACCGGGGCCCTGACGCGACTCGGGCGGGTCGATGACGGGAGCACGACGACGGACTTCGACCCCGACGAGATCAAGCGAAAGATCTCGATCAACACGGCGGTCGCGTACGGTGATTGGAAGGGACACCGAATCAACTTCGTCGACACGCCCGGGTACGGCGACTTCATCGCCGACGCGCGCGCCGGGCTCCGCGTGGTCGAGGCGGCCCTGGTCGTCGTCGACGCTGTCGCGGGCGTGCAGGTACAAACCGAGAAGGTCTGGAAGTTCGCGACCGAGTACAGCCTGCCGCGCGCCGTCGTCGTCAACCGGCTCGACCGCGAGCGCGCCGACTTCTACCGGACCGTCGAGTCGCTAGGGAGCCGGCTCAAGGGTCGGCTCGTCCCGCTCCAGATCCCCGTGGGCGAGGAGGCCGCCTTCCGGGGCTACGTCGACCTCGGCCGGATGAAGGCCATCGTGCACGCGGACGGCAAGTCGAGCGAGACCAACATCCCGGACGACCTCGCGGCGCGGGCGAACGCGTACCGCGAGACGCTGGTCGAGGCGGCGGCCGAGACGGACGACGAGCTGCTCAGCAAGTACCTGGAGGAGGGATCCCTCGGCGAGGCCGAGGTGCTCGAGGCGCTTCGGAAGGGCATCTTGGAGACCAAGATCATCCCCGTGCTCTGCGCCGCGGCCACGAAGGGGATCGGGAGCGTCGGGCTCCTCGAGCTGATCGTGAACGAGTTCCCCTCGCCGGCGGACCGTGGCGACGCGGAGGGCACGGACCTCAAGGGCAAGCAGCCGGGCAGGCGCGCGCCGGACGCGAAGGCGCCGGTCACGGCGCTCGTCTTCAAGACGCTGAGCGACCCTCACGTCGGCAAGCTCTCGCTCTTCCGCGTGATGAGCGGCACCCTCAGGGCCGACTCGACGCTGCTGAACCCCCTGCGCGGCGCCAGGGAGCGCATGGGACACGTCTCGTGGCTCCAGGGCAAGACCCAGAAGAACGTCGAGGCGCTCGGCCCGGGCGAGATCGGCGTCGTCGCCAAGCTCAAGGAGACGCAGACGGGCGACACGCTCTGCGACGAGGGGCAGCCGTTCGAGCTGCCGCGGATCACGTTCCCGGAGCCGGCGATCTCGTTCGCGATCCAGCCGAAGAGCCGGGGCGACGAGGACAAGATCTCGAGCGCCCTGGCGCGCATCGCGGAGGAGGACCCGACCGTCCACTAC
>JACQWC010000019.1 GCA_016209635.1 Candidatus Rokuibacteriota bacterium
GGCGTCGGCACTGGCGGCGTAGACGATGCGATGGAAGTCGTCGCGGATCTCCGCGAGGGCGTGCTTGGGCGCTTTGCGCTCGAGGTTGCGCAGCTTGTGCACACAGCAGCGTTGCACCCCGGCCCGCGGCCACACCAGCTCGACGGCGCGCCGCAGCCCAGGATTGCCGTCGATGATGCAGAGCACCGGGGCCCGGAGCCCCCGCGCGGCGAGATCGTCGAGGCAGCCCTTCCACGCCGCGAACGACTCGCCCCCGCACAGCTCCAGGGCCAGGAGCTGTTTGCGGCCGTCGGGGAGGACGCCGACCCCGCCCAGCACCGGGACGCTCACCACCTTGCCGGCACTGCGGACGCGGAGGGCGAAGCCATCGAGGTAGACATAGATCACGTCGAGGTCGGCGAGCGCGCGCGTGCGCCACGCCTCCAGCCCGGCCTTCAGCGTGGCCACGACGCGCGACACCGCGCTCTTCGAGAGCGGCGCCGCCTTGAGCAGCGGGCGGAGGGCCCCGCGAATCCGGCGGGTGTTGCCGCCCGCCAGGTAGGTCGCCGCCACCGCCTCATTCACCTCCCGCATCCGCCGCTGATAGCGCGGGAGGATCGTCGAGGTCCATTCTGTCGGGCCGGTGGGCCGAAACAGGGTGGCCCGCGGCAGCGTGAGCGCGACCGGCCCGCTCGGGCCCGTCAGCGTCCGCGCCTTGGTGCCATTGCGGTAGCCGTGTCGGGCCTCGCTGCGCTCGTACGGGGCCGCCCCCAGCGTGGCCAGCAGCTCCTCCTGAACGGCCGTCTCGATCGCGACGCGGACGTGCTGGTGAATCAACTCGCCCAGCGAAACTCGCCTGACCTCATGCGCTCCGGCCGGCTTCCTGATACCCTTGCCCATGGCGCGTTCCTCCGGTGGCCGCCCTGGCAGGCGGCTGGCTGGTCGTGCACTTCACACCCGGAAGAATGCGCCATTTCTCTTTTCCACACGAATCGGGACGCCACCGGTGGAGAGGAGGACCACAGTGAATACGCTCCGCCTCTACGTGAAGGTGCTTCCCCGCGAGCACGGACTCCGTGCCGAACTTCGTCGGATCGACCGGAGTTATGAGCCCTGGGTCGCTGAGTCGGAAGGGGAACAGCGCGAATCTCGAATCGCCGAACATATGCACATGAGGGATGAGGTACTGGAGCAGCTAATGATCCTCGTGAATCACAGTGACAGGGTCTCACGAGGGTGAAGGCCGTCACCCAGTTGCACGAGACTCATTTAGAGCATCTCGCGACCGAACGGCTCCGCCGACGGGCAGCGAAGCACCCCACCGTAGTCATTCCTCGGATAACGAGGACCGAGAAGTACCACCTCGACAAGAATTGGGAACGAGGTCACGTGACCGGGAGGTGGAGCGAAACCGGGGCAACTGCTGCGCGTCCCCGTCTTTTCTTCCGCGGTCACTTTGGTGACGGTACGCTGATGCCGGCGCGTAATGTCCAGAGCCGAGGACACCGGAACCACATGGCCCGACGCGCCCTTTTTGACTGAGACGATCTTGCCATTCTCCGTGACGGCCTTGATGGCCTCCAGAATCGCGACGTACTCGGCGTCACCCTGCTGCTCGCCGCCGAAGAACGCGACGACCTCAGGGCCCTCCAGCCCGTATTGACGGATTGCCTCGCGCAAGTACCGCAGGATGTTCTCCCCAGGGAGTGGGAGCTGGATAAACTCGCTGTCCAGGCGAAAGATGACTTGACGCAACTCTCGCGTGACCAGGCCAGGCTGCACCTCCCACAGCACATCGAACGGGTACTCCGGGTGCTTCCCCAGGACCTTGACGGTCTCGCCACTCATCAGACCGTAGTAGAACGGCGACAGCGGCGTGTGGCTGGACCGACCATGAACACCGGCGATGGCCCGAAAGAGCGCGTTGGGTCCTGTGCGAACGAACGCCTCGTCCAGCTTGCCGGTCAGCTCGTTGCACGTTCCGCACAGCTTCCCGCCGAGGACCTGGCAACCCCGAAAGGTCCCGAAAGCCCGGGGGACGTAGTGGTCCCGGGTGAGGTCGTCCGGTCGACCGCAGTAGATGCAACGGGGATCGATGATAGCCATCCTCCCCGCAATTCTCCCACCACGACGGCCGCACGACGGTCCCCTTTTTTACAGCACGCGTGCGCTCGGTGTCGGGATAACTCCCCGCCGGAACTGACATTCAGTGCCTCCGATCAAAACACGTGACTTCGCACCACCAGATACATATTACTTGACAGTAATATCAGCCGAGAGTTATAGTCCTCCATGACGACCGGGAGATAGCGATGGCGGACGACCCCAGGGCATGGCGGATCGAGACGTATCAGACGGCCGGCGGCGAGCGGCCCGTCGCACAGTTCTTCGACGCCCTGACCGGAAGGAATCAGGAGGAGGCTCGAGCGCTCCTCGCCGCCCTTCGAGAATTCGGCAATCAGCTCCGGTCGCCGCGGTCCAAGCCGGTGCGAGAGGGGGTGTTCGAGCTCCGCGGGCATCAGGTACGTCTCTTCTACACGTTCCTGCGCGGCAGACGCATCGTCCTCCTGGACGGCATCATCAAGAAGCAGGACGAGATTCCCCCCGACGTCGTCAAGCGCGTCGTCCGGATGAAGCGAGGCCTCGATCAACGCGACTAAGTGATAGTCACTATGGATGTTGTGAAGAGGAGACGTCACATGACGAGGAAGGTGTCGGCGACGGACCGCGGCGCGTTCATGCGCCGACTCGACGAGGATCTCAAGCGTGATCCCGCCCTGCATCAGCGGGTGGAGACGATGCTCAACGAGATCCGGCTCGAGCAGCGCCTGGCAGAGCTCCGCGAGCGGAGTGGACTGACGCAAGTGCAGCTCGCGAAGCGCATCGGCGTCACCCAGCCGGCGATCGCGAGGATCGAATCCGGCAAGGTTCGCAACATGCAGCTCAAGACCCTACTCGTCTTCCTGGCGGCGATGGGGGCTCGAATGACGGTCGATTTCACGCGGCCGAGGAGACTGGCAGGAGCGAAGTAGGAGACGGTGATGGCCCACCTCCGCGTGAGCCCGACGCCGCCGGAGGTCGACGACCGTGACGGCTGACGGCGGACCCCCGCCCGACCACCGGTGCCCCTATTGCGCCAGCGCGTCCGTCCAGCGCGATCCGCGTCGCGGCGTTCTCGAGCGGTGGGCGCTGGTGCTCTTTCGCCGGCCCTATCGCTGCCTCGCGTGCGGGCGCCGGTTTTGGGCTCGCCCATCCACGTGAGCTGCCCGGCCCCTGTGCAGGCTGACCCGTGGTCGGGCGGGGGATACAGGCCCACCAGCCTCTACCCCCTCGATTTCCTGCTCGACGAGGGTGGTATGAGACTTGCCAAACGTTCCCTGGATGCGCCCGCTCATCGTCGAAGACACGCCGGCGGTCGGGGACATGCTCTGCGACCTCGTTCGCGAGCTGGGCCATGAGCCGCGCCTGGTCGCCACGGCGGAGGCAGCACTCGAGGCGCTCGCCGCCGACCGCCCGGACGCGATCCTGCTCGACATCGTGCTCCCCGGGATGACCGGGCTCGAGTTTCTCCAGCAGCCGATGGTGCGCGCCTCGCAACTTCCGATCGTGGCGATCTCCGGGCTCGCGACGGAAGCCCAGGCGCGGGAGTGTCTGCGTCATGGCGCGCTCGACTTCCTCACCAAGCCGGTCCCCTTCGACCGGCTGAGGACGATCCTAGCCTTGATCGAGGTCGAGACGCAGGACCCGCGATCCCCGTGGCGGCGCTCGCCGCGGGCCTCGATCCGGCTCGCGGTGCACGCGGGCTCCGCCTGGGAGTGGACCGCGATCGATCTGAGCCCGTTCGGCATCAAGGTCCCGCCCCAGACTGTGGTGAGCCCCGGAACCACGGTGATGCTTTCGTTCACGTTGCCCGATGGGGGACCCGCCATCGAGGTCCAGGCGGTGCTGGTCCGCGCCGATCGGGATGGCCACCTCTTCTCCTTTGTGAATCTCGACGAGGCTCCGTTCCGACGGCTGACCACGTTCCTCAGGAGGGCCGACGTTTCGGGCCAGCGCGCCTCAGGAAATACGCGATGATGACGCAAGACCCCGTGCTGTGCTTGGTCTGCCAAAACCCGATTCCGGTCCAGGCCGATCGATTCGAGCGGGCCGGAGGAGCCGTCCACCTCGAATGCGATCAGCGGCGACCGCCTGTCGACATCACGATCATGCGGGTACTCGGGCACCAGCCGAACGCGCAGGGCGGATGTACACTCATCTTCGAAGGCGAAGTAGGCGGGACAGTGCAAACGGCATGGCGGTTGACGTTGCCCACGGGTCGCGAGGTGGCCGCGGTGCCGGCCATCATGAGCAGGTACGGGTGAGAGGCCCGACACCTCGTCCCGAGGATGCGTGTGCTCATTGGCGAGGAGAGAAAAATGCTGTCGACGCCGGGATGACCGCAGTTCCTGCAACTCTCCCTCGGTGTTGGCGACGTCGGAGCCCCGCGGAGCACGACCATGCCGAATCGCGCTAGCCACCGCTGGTGGACGCTGACGGCACTCGGGTGTGTCGCCCTCGCGGCCGCCGGCGGGGCCCTGCTGTTCGCCCAGGGCGATGCCCTCGGCGTCAATATTGTGGCGATTGGTGTGCTGGGGCTTGTGGTTTCGCTACTCGGCATCTGGATCAGTCGCAATCGGGGAGCATGACGCACGCCTTGAATTACAAGGTGCAGGCTCTTGCCCGGCATTCGGTCACGCGCGAGCACAAGAGCACCAGAGATTGATGTCCAGCGGGCGCCACACGAGGTGGATGAAGACGACCCGCAGCTCTTACCTTGACGTTTTCTCATACGTGAACATTGGAGTCCGTTGATGGCTGACTTTCCGCCGCAGCCCAACACGAAACAGCCTAACCCTGCCGAGCTGTCGTGCCTCACCGCGTTCAGCCGGCTGGACAGACTGAGTCTGGCCGTGCGAGACCGAATCATACCCAACGACCCGGCTACTGCGCAGGTGTGGTCTGTCTTCATGACGGCCACCGAAGGTTGGCGCAGATGCGTCCGGTTCCTCGAAGTGATTCTGTTTCGCTACGAACGAGGCGCGCGAGTGCATCGCGAGGCTCAGGGGGAGGAGCCAGTCGAAGCGATCCAGCTCGACATCATGAGCTTCTACCTGTTCGCCAAAATGCTGCTCGACCAGGCTGCTGAGTGGATCGGCTTCTGTTTCGACCACCGATGGAAAAACCGCCGACTCACGCAGCTCCCGCCAGGGAGTTCGATAGCCTCGTCAGAGCAAATCAGCTCCAGGTGCAACCGCCCGACTTCCATGATCGTATCAAGGACATGTGTCAGCAGATCGTGAAGTACCGGAACGATCTCATCGAGCATCCGGGTGAACCTCGGATGACGTACAGCCTCATAAGAGACGTCCGACCACCGCAACGCGCGACTCCGCGTCCCGCTCAAGGGCGTCTCTAGCGTCCGGTGTTCGAGAACAAGAACAACTGTTCGGCGAGCGCGCCCCAGAAGGCGGCGCGCGCCTCGAGCGAGCGCACCGCCCCTCGCCGAATCTCCTCGCGATTCGCCTCACTCCCTGCCCAGCGGATCAGGCACTGCTCGAGCATTTGCCCATGTTTGACGTCGAGATCGATGTGGAGGCGGAAGTATTCGAGAGCGCTCGGATCGAGCGTCACGCTCCGCTCGATGCCCAGGACGAGCGGGGGAAACATGCACGGAATCGCCCACTCGTGGCCGGGCCCCACCGCACCCAACGTTTCGAGCCACGACCGCCAGGTCATGTCGAGGTGCATCACGACGAATGCCCGCGTGGCGGGCAGTTCCGGAACCTGATCCCACTCGGCTTCTTGGAACCCCACGGCCCGCATGAACCGCCGGTAGAGGGCCGGGTGAGATCGCTCGAACTGCTGTGGGCGCATGTACTCTTCCTCGAGGATTTCCTGCACCAGCCGCCGGATCTCTGGGTCGGGGGTGCGCTTGCTGAGGGCCTCGAGATACGCTGTGAAGAAGCACACCAGGCGGTAATGTTGGGACGCGTACCCCCAGAGCTGCCACGCCGCGAGTCCCCCCTGGGCGAAGCGCTGGAGGAACGGATGCGTTACAGCCGGGTGGCGCGTCACCTCCTCACGGAGGGACTCGACGAACGCCGCTGGTGTGATCTGGGTCGTCGCCATATCGCTTACCCGATGGTAACAGCAGGAAGGAACCGCAGGCCCCGGACACCCTAACGCACGATGCCGGTCACCTGGACGCGCGTCGCCGGGCGCGCGGGGTCATCGCTCGTGACGGTGAGGGCGCTGCGGGCGGTGCCGCGGGCGCTCGGCGAGAACTGGACGGTGACGGCGAGCGTCGCGCCGGGGGCGAGGGAGAAGGTCCCGCCGCCTGCCAGGAGGGTGAAGGGGGCCGAGAGCGTCCCGGAAACCGAGCCCGTGAGGGTGCCCTGGCCGGCGTTCTGGAGGGTGACGGTCTTCGTGTCTGAACTCCCGGCGCTGACGCCCGAGAAGGTGAGCCTTGGGGGCAGGACGACGAGGCGGCCGGCCTGGACGGTGACGGCGGCGGTGTTGGAGTAGCCGGACGCACTGGCGCCGTTCACGGCGCGGACGCGGTAGGTGTAGGTGCGGTTGAGGACGACCGTGGTGTCGGCGAAGGTGCGCGTGCCGGTGCCCGTGGCAGCGGGGACGGTCGTGAGGAGGGCGAAGAGGCCGGTGCCGTCGGTGTCGCGCTCGAGCTCGAAGTCGGTCTCGTCGGTGCTCTGATCGGTCCAGGCGAGGGTGACCTGGGTCGGCGACGCGAGGGTCGCGGTGAGGCCGCTCGGGGCGGTGGGCGGCGGCGGGGCGGTGATCGTCGTCGTCGCGCTCGCCGTGTTGTTCGCCGTGCTCGCGTCGGTCTCGGTGGCGGTGACGGAGGCGGTGTTGGTCAGGCCCCCGGCCACGGTCGGGGTGACGACGAGGGTCACGGTGGCGCTGGCGCCGTTCGACAGGGAGCCGAGGGCGCAGGAGACGGTCGTCGTGCCGCTGCAGGTCCCCTGGCTCGGGGTCGCCGAGGCGAACGTCAGGCCGGCGGGCAGGGGGTCGGTGAGGGTGACGCCGGTGGCGGTGCTCGGGCCCCCGTTGGTGACGGTGAGGGTATAGTAGGTAAGGCTCGCGCCGACCGTGACGGGGTCGGGGGCGTCGGTCATGGCCAGGGCGAGGTCTGCGCCGGCCTCGGAGATCCTCGCGATGAAGGCGTCGCCAAACCCGCCCAAGGCCGGCTGCGCGGCGCTCGCTGTGGGGAAGTTCGTCGAGAGGGTCTCTCCGGTCACGTAGGCGTTGCCGCTTCCGTCCACGGCGATGGCGAAGCTCCCGTCGGTGCTGCTCCCCCCCAGGTAGGTGGAGTAGACGAGGGTGGCGCCGGTCGGATCGAGCTTCGTCACGAAGGCGTCGGTGCCACCGCCGGAGGCCGGCTGGACGGCGCTCGCCGTGGGGAAGTTCGTCGAGAGGGTCTCTCCGGTCACATAGGCGTTGCCGCTTCCGTCCACGGCGATGCCGGAGCCCTGGTCGTCGACGCTCGTGCCGAGGTAGGTCGAGTAGGCGAGCACGGGATCGACGACGAGGGGCGTGCTCCGGTCGTAGGTCGCCACGCGCACGCCGACCAGGACCCGCCCCGCCGTCGACGCGGCACCGTCGCGGGCTTCCCTGGAGAGCGCGAAGCCGCCGTCCACCGCGACGCACCGGCCGGCGATCTCCTGGTAGAGGTGCGGCTTCTGGAGGCGCAGCTCTCCCGCCGCCGTGCTGAGGAGCAGATCGCCCCGCGAGTCGAGGGCGACGCGCCCGGTGCCCTCGAAGGCCAGCCTGATCCGGCCGGGGTCGGCGCCGGGGGCGACGACGAAGTCGAACTCCATCTGGCGCTTCTGGCCGTCGTAGACGAGGTCGACGCCGGGGTAGACCTGGCGGTAGCGGACGCGGGCGTAGGTGGGGATGTTGGTGCGCCACTGCGCGGGGTCGTTGCCGAGGAAGTAGTTGACGCGGCCGGGGAGCTGGTCCACGCCGCTGACGAGCGGGTCGGGGTTGGCGCCGACGAGCTTCATCCTGATCACGGCGGGGCCGGCGGGCGTCGCATCGCGCACGGCCTCGGCAGTCGAGCGCTGGTCAGGAGAAGGCCGGGCGTCGCGGGTCAGGTCGGCGCGGCGGCGGCGGTCGTGGCCCGGTCGCCCTGCGCTGCGCGGCGGCGCGGTGACAATGACGGCCTCGGTCGGGGTCAGGAAGAGGGTGTAGCCCGGGGCGCGGGCGAGGAAGCGGACGCTCCCGTCGCTCTGGCCGTGGTTCGGCTCGAAGTGGAGGGGAAGGCCAGCGAGCGCGCGGAGCGACGGCGGGGGACCGGGCCGCGGAGCGTTCGTGGCGGCCGTGGGAGTCGCGGCGGCCGGGCGGATGGCTCCCGGGGCGACGGACAGGGGCGACGTGGGGCTCGCCAGGAGGACGGTAAGGACACCGATGCTCAGGACCCGACAGCAAGATGCCATCGCTCGCCCTCCTCTGCGCTCTCGCTGCGTCCCTGCTGGAACGGGCGAGCCCGGCGTCGCCGGACCTCACTGCCCGAGGGGTCGAGGACATCGAGAGAGGTAGCACGGCGCCCTGCGGGCGCAAGGGGCCGTATCGCGCCGTCTGAAATGAAAACGGCTCGGGGATGGGACCGGTGCTCCATCCCCGAGCCTTCCATGTGGACGCCGACCTCCCCGTCGAGCAGTCCACTACGTTCGAGCTGGTCATCAACCTGAAGACCGGGAAGGCCCTCGGCTTGACGGGCCGATTCGGCGTGGGGCGTGGCTCAGGTGGGCACACGACGGCTGTTCATCATCAGCCGGGATCATCCGGAGTTGTACGAGCGGACCCTCAGGGCGTCCCACAGCACGCGCGAAACGCAGGTGATCGCGCGCTTGTCCAGAACCAACGTCAGTGGGGCCCGATGGCGCTTCCGATCTCGCGTCTCCCGCGGCCCCGGCGGATCCCTAGAAGAGGCTAAAGCCTTTCGCCACGGCAAAGCCAACGGCGAGCAGCACGACCACACCCGCCGTCACCTTCTCATGCGTGCACATCCCCGCCTTCGTCTTACATACTGCGATTGAACATATCAGAGACATCTGTGGTCACCCCCTTCCCGCAACTTGAAAGGGCTCGCCCGTGAGGTAACGGGCCGTTTCACTTTCGGGGAAAAGATGTCACGGTCTTAAGTTCCCGGCAAGGATTGTTGTGAAGCTCGGCTGAAAAGGCGGCCTGTCTTAGTTGCGTCCTCCAAAGGGGGAAGGCGATGGGCAAGTCGTTGATGAAGCTGGCGAAAACGTGATCGTGCGGAGGCCCGCTACGGAGAAACGCGCCGCGCGCCACCCCTCGAGCGGGGCCGCCGATCAGAACGTCAGCACGCGATCGGCGGCGGCCACGTCCTCGAGGATGAAGGCGGTCACCCCACGCACCCCGTCGATCTCGGGCAGGAGGTCGCCGGGCTCGACGCCGCAGATGGCCAGCGAAGAGCTGCAGGCGTAGAAACGCGCGTCGCCGGTGTCTTTGATCAGGCGGAAGAGGCCCGGCAGGTTGGCGAACTCCAGCCGGGCCAGCCGCTCGCGTGTCTCGGCCTCCCGGCCGCGATACCCCTCCGAGAAGTCCATGACGTCGGCGCCGTCGGGGCAGATCTTGTAGATGGCCTCGTCACGGAAGAAGACCCTCACCGCGATCCCCGCGCCCACGGCCGCCAGAAGAAGGGTGGCGACCTGCACCAGGTTGTTGAACTCGCCGCGGGACACGATGACGGCGAACGTCTTCACGGGGCGCGCTTCCGGATGTAGGAGACGATGAGGCCGTCCTCGCGCTCGTGGCGGAGGAAGACGTGACCCGTGTTCCGGCACCACGCCGGGTAGTCGTGCTCGGCGGCGGGGTCGGTGGACAGCACGCGCAGGAGCCGGCCGGGTGGCAGGGGGGGGAGGGCCCGCATGAGCCGGAGGATGCCCTGTGCGCAGAGCAACCCCCGGTTGTCCACCATCACCGGGCTCTCGTCCCCCGGGGCCTCCGACGCCATTACCTCACCAGTTCCAGACGGTGTCGAACTCATCGACGAACTTGCCGAACTCGTCCTTCTTCAAGATCTTCACACCGTTGATCAAATCGCGCTCACTGAGGCCGCGCTCCTCGAGATCCTCCTTCACGGCGTAGACCGAGATCTTCGCGTCCTGGACGGACTGGAGGTCGGTTTCGATGAGGAACCCCGGCTGCACGGTCCCGCCGGCGATCGTGACCCCGGTCCCGTCCTGCCCGCGGACCGCATAGTTCACCGCGCCGTCGGAGAGGAGCAGGGTCATCTGGTTGCCGGTGACAGGCGCGAAGGCCGAGGCGAACAGCCCGATGTCGCTGTCCTCGAGGTTGCCGTACTCCGTGTGGGAGAGCACCGACAGGATCTTCTTCGGCATCGTGTCCTCCTAGTGAGCCGAGATCAGCAGAGTCCGGTGCGACTGGTCGGTGAACTTGTAGATGTCGGCGAGCGTGCCGTGCACCACGGGATCGAGATGGTAGCCCTGTGGAACGCCCCGTTCCACGCAGCAGAGTCCTCAGACGTACCAGTTGAGGTGCGGCTCGCCCTTGCCCTTCTCGAGCAGGCGCTCGACGAACTCGGCGGTGGTACTGTGCGCCTTGCCGGCGTCGGTGTGATGCTCGGCCTTGTCCTTCCAGATCGGGTCGTCGTGCTGCTTCTGCGCCTTGGCCGTCAGCAGGACGCCGTCCTCGTAGCCGAGGACGTTGACGTTGTAGCCCTTGGCGAGGGCCGTGTCCACCAGCCGGAAGAC
>JACQWC010000219.1 GCA_016209635.1 Candidatus Rokuibacteriota bacterium
GAGCCACGGATAGAGGTTGTCGGCCTGGGTGACGTAGCCGATCTGATGGTTCACGCCGGCGAGCGGGCGCCCCTTGAAGACGACCGCGCCCTCCGACGCCGGCATCAGCCCCGAGACGACGTTGAGCAGCGTGGACTTGCCACAGCCCGAGGGCCCGACGATCGTGAGGAACTCGCCGGCTTCGAGGTCGAGGCTGACGTCGCTCAGCGCCTGGACGACCCGGCCGCGGCCGTAGAACGCTCGGGAGACGTTCTGGATGGAGAGGATGGAGGTCACGGGCCTCGATAATATCCCATGCGAGCGGGGCTCTTCACCAGGTCAACGCTCCACCGGGGTGTCGTCACGGCCACCCCATTCGGTCCAGGATCCATCGTAGACGGCCGCGTCGGGCGCCCCCAATCGGTGGAGCCCGAACGCCAGCACGGCGGCAGTGACACCCGAGCCGCACGTGGTCACCACGGGCTGGCCGGGATTGACGCCGGCCTCCGCGAACGCACGCCGGAGCCCGTCGAACCCGAGCAGCCCGCCCTCGGCGTCGAAGAGCTGAGCGACCGGCAGGCTTCGGCTGCCGGGGATGTGCCCGCTCTTGAGCCCCGGGCGGAATTCGGGCTCGGTGCCGACGAAGCGCCCGTGCGAGCGCGCGTCCACCACCTGCGCGCCGCGGCCGGCGAGATTGGCGCGCATGGCGTCGAGGTCGCGCACCAGCTCGGGGCGGAAGCGGGCGGTGAAGCTCCGCGGCGCCGGCGACGGCGGGCCCGCCTCCACCGGCCGGTCCTCGGCGCGCCACTTCGGAAATCCGCCGTCGAGCACGGCCACGCGCTCGTGGCCGAAGACGCGGAACGTCCACCACACGCGGGCCGAGGCGACCATGTAGCGGCCGCCGTAGACGACGAGCCGATCGCCGGCGCCGATGCCGAGCCTGCCGACCGCTCCGGCGAACGTCTCGGCATCGGGCAACATGTGCGGGAGCGACGTGGCACGGTCGGAGATCTCGTCGATGTCGAAGAACACCGCCCCCGGGATGTGGGCGACGGTGAACTCGGCCCGAGCATCGCGCTCGAGGTGCGGCAGGTACCAGGTGGCGTCGACCACGCGGAGGTCGGGCTCGCCCAGATGGGCGGCCAGCCAGTCAGTGGTGACGAGCGCGTCCATGCTCAGCGGAGCGCGTGGGGGTCGTAGGGCTTCACCACTACGTCATGCGTGTCACCAACGTCGGAACCGTCCGCTTCAAGTCGATTCATTTCTTCCCGGTGCTCCTCGGACGAATCGACGAACGCGACTACATCATCAGGGCGTGACCGAACCAGCCGCCAACTGTTACCCATGTCCCCGGTTTATCCTGTTACCTATCTTCCCGGTTGCTCAGCGTCAAAAAGAAAGCGCACTCCACTATCTCCTGCTTCCAGATCT
Organism: Candidatus Rokuibacteriota bacterium; assembly: GCA_016209635.1. Taxonomy (GTDB): domain Bacteria; phylum Methylomirabilota; class Methylomirabilia; order Rokubacteriales; family CSP1-6; genus JACQWC01. Next base: position 1,411 of record JACQWC010000219.1, read on the forward strand.
TGACCTGCGATATCCGGCATCCATGGCCTCTGATTGAGACTGAAAGCAGACCCGATTGTCCTTTCCAATGTTCTCCTCAACCATCTCACCATAGTTCGGATCTCCTGGAACATGGTAGATGTGCGTTTTTGAGTTTCCGACGACAGGACAATTTATCGCTGCGGGAACTTGCGATTTTCTCGCAGAAGAATCTCCCTCACACCCCGCAACAAGCAGGGCGAGAACTATCACCGCGCCACAGCTCTTGCATTTCACCGGCCTGCCTTTGCTAGCGCCTAACGGCCGGCATGAGCCGCGGCCGCAGGCCGTCGGCTCGATGCCGTGGCTAGGCGGCCCGGCCATTGGCCAAGCGACCTCACCGGATTACCTGGTCTACCCGCAACAGCACCGATTGGGGAATTGTCAGGCCAAGCCCGGCTGCAGTCCTGAGATTGATGATCAACTCAAACTTGACGGGTTGCTCAACCGGGAGATCCCCGGGTTTTGTGCCCTTGAGGATCTTGGCGACAAGTTGTGCAGCCCGACGATAATTGTCGGGCCAGTTCGTCCCGTAGGACATCAGCGCACCCGCGCGCACAGCGGCCTCCTCGGCGTCCATTGTTGGCAGACGGCTGCGTGCAGCGAACTCCAGAATCTTGCCACGGAACCGGATGTTGAGCGGGCTCGGAACAAGCATCAGCGCGTCTGCCCGCTTGGCTTTGATCTCCGCAAAGCCAGCGGTGTAGTCCTCTACCTTTCGCACGGCGATCGGGATGACCGTGATCTTAAGCTGGACAGCTGCCCGCTCGAGCGCAACCAGCTGTAGCTGGTCCGGTGCATTGTCGGGGTTGAACACCAGCGCCACCCGAGACGTTGCCGGCGCGACCTCTTTCAACAGCTCCATGCGCTTTCCGACCATCTCGGCGTTGAGGCTCGTGAGCCCGGTGATGTTGCCCCCCGGTCGAGACAAGGAGGCCACGAGCCCGGCGCCGACTGGGTCGGCGGAGACGGCAAACACGATCGGGATGATCTGCGTGGCTTTGCGAGCTGCTAGCGCGGCCGGAGTGACGGGCGCGAAGATCACGTCTGGCCGGGTCGCGACCAACTGAGCGGCCAGGAGCGCGAGACGCTCGATGCTTCCCTCGGCGAAGCGTCGCTCGAAGACGACTGTGCGCCCTTCGATGTAGCCCAAGTCCCGCATGCCGTCGAAGAACGCGGAATTTACTGGCTCGGTCGGCGAGCCGGCGGTCAGAATGGCGACGCGTGGCACGCGGCCCTCGGGCTGCGCCCACGCGAACGGGACCGCGAGGAACTCAAGGGTCAGCGCGATACTGACGACGGTCAGCAGGTTCTTCACAATCGGTTCCGTTCTCCCCGGCTGCTGATATGGTGCCTGCTCACGGTTGCCTCTGGGCACTTGGTGCGTTAGAGACGCACCTTCCGATGGATACTCAGCCACCTAACGCGCGCGATAATCCGCGGCGGCTGAGCAACGCGAGGCCGGCGGCGGGTTCATCGGGAAGTTCGACGCTCGGCTGTCATCGTCGTCAGTTGAGTCGGAAGAGGCGAGCACCATGAAACACGGTCGCGATCTCGATGAGGCCATGGCGCAGGCGGTAGACGATTCGGTAGCTGCCGTGGATGACCTCGCGGATCGACTCGTCGCCAAGCTCAGGCACGACACGTCCAGAGCGAGGGTTGTCCTTGAGTCGTTCCACCGCGGCGACGATCCGCTCGACGACAAGGTCGGCGTAGTGTGTCGAGTCGCGGGCGACATGCGCGCGTATCGCCTCGACGTCTTGGATCGCCTGAGGCGCCCAGATGACCTGGGTCACCGGAGAAGTCGACGCTTCGCCTCGGCGTGGTCGACGCCCTGCCCAGCATCCAGCTCCGCCAACCCGCGCTCGGTCTTTGCCAAGAGCACCAAGCGCTCGATCGCGTCCTCCAGCGTGGCATCCGCTGGGAGCTTCTCGATCACCTCAAGGACCTTCTGTTTGGCTTTGCCCGCCGACATCGGCGCCTCCTTGGCTGCATTGAGCCCCACGGTCAGAATAACCGAATCTGATGACTATCGCCGTGAAAGGGCCGCCTATGCGGCGAACGCCGGTATCAGCCGCGGCCGAAGGCCGTCGGCTGCATGCCGAAGTTCGACCCTCCCGAGTAATTCATGACTTTCGTCGAATGCGGACCTGACCCGGCGAGACCACGCTGAACGCTCCGATCAGCTCCGCTGTGCGGTCGCGGCATACCTCGGCGACGATTTCTGCCTTCGTGGCGTTTGCCAACCCCGCAAGGCGAAGCAGGACCACCCCGGAGTGCACGAGGCCCCTGGCGGAAGACCAGCTCGCCGAAATCTTTGTCCGCAGTCAGCAGAACGGCACTGCGCGCGTTGGCCTGTTGGAGGACCTCTTCATCCGTAATGCTGGGAGACAGCTCGGCCACGTAGACAACGTCATGGCCGTCCTGTCGTAGCCGCTCCACCACCGGGCGATCGACACCTTCATTGGCGACCAGGTTCACGCGGTTTTGGCGGTGAGGGGGTAGACGACCTCAGCCCGAAGCGCCTGAGCGGCGAATCGAAGGGCAGCCAGTACCCCCTCGCGCGTCAAGCGGGGGTGGGACTCGAGCACTGCCTCGATGGATTCGCCACCACCCAGCTTCTCAAGGATAAGATCCACTGTGACGCGGGTTCCCGCAACGACCGGCTTGCCCATCATCACTTTGGGATCGGAGACGATCATCGGTTCATTCATGGTCACTCTCCTGGCGCTGACTCTAGCAGACTCGCCCTCCCTCGCGAAGAACCACGCCAATGGGGCGAACGCTCGCCTTCACCGGCCGCCGGAGGGGCGTAAGGGCCGCAGGAGACCCGCAAGCACGCTTGTGGGCGGTCCGGTGCAAGGCGTGGTTCGACGCCCCGCCGTGCCAACGGTGCAAGATCGACCCGCTCCACATGGTCTTGGCCTCGGTCGATCGATATTGGGGGTATGGCCCACAGGCTGCCGCTCACTCCATCACCTGGTCCGCGCGCACGACCAGCGACCGCGGGATTGTGACCCCAAGCGCTCTGGCAGCCTTGGCGTTGATGACCAGTTCGAACTTCGTGGGCTGTTCGACCGGAAGGTCGGCCGGTTTCGTGCCCCTAAGGATTCTGTCCACGTATGTGGCGGCACGCCGGTACGCTTCGATATAGTTCGGTCCATACGCGATTAGGCCGCCTGCGTCCGCAAATTCTCTTGCCGCACCGACAGCCGGGAGGCGGTGCTTGGTTACAAGGTCGGCTATCCGCGCAGCGTGAACATAGAGCACGGGGTCCGCCAGCACGACGAGCGCGTCCGTGCGCTCCTTTGCGATCTCCGCAAACGCGCGATCCAGTTCATCGGGCATTCGTACCTCGACGAATCGAAGTTGCACCCTCAGCTTCGCCGCCGCCGCTGTTGCCTCCCCCAACTGCAGCTTCTGGAACACAGGATTGGCCGGATTCCAGAGGGCAGCAACCCGCGAGGCTTTAGGAAGCATCTCGCGCAGCAACTCCAGCTGCTTTCCAACCACGTCCGTTGCCACGGACGAAGTTCCAGTGACATTACCGCCCGGTCGCCCGAGGCTCGCAACCAGCCCGGACCTCACAGGATCGGAAGCACCCACCATGACGATGGGAATCGTACTCGTCGCCTTCTTCGCTGCGAGAGTGGCTTGGGTCACTACCGCGACTATGACATCCACCTTGAGACCGACCAGTGTTGCCGCTAGGTCGGGAAGCCGCTCAAAACCCCCGTCTGCAGACCGGTACGCTATTGCGATGTTCTGGCCCTCCACGTAGCCGAGGCGGCGTAGCTCCTGGCGGAACGCTTCTTCGCGCGCCGGCTGCGGGATGGGAGTGAGATATCCGACCAGGGAGACCTTGCTGAGTTGTTGGGCGTCGGCCGAGAGGGATACCGAGAGGACGCCGAGCGCGGCGACCGCGACGAGGACGGGCCTCCGCGGAATCATCGCGACTCTCGTCACCAATACCCCTCCAGCGTCGAACTAGAATTCGGCCCCAGGATAGGCTGGTCTGCATAGCACCGCAAACGCTGCGAGCGCTTGCAGTCTATCCCGGCATGACGTTCGCCTCGGGATTCGACCTTTCGCCCTTTCCTCCAGCACCTTTCAGCCAAAGGCACGGGCGGCCGCGGCCGGGATAGGCTGCAGGCGCGGGCAGCATATCTTGGCAGAGTTTGCGGGAAACGCGGCGAGCCCGTATCACGACAGGAACATCCGGTCCGCCGGGCTCCGGACGATCGATTGGCCGCTGGCTCAGTGGCGGCCGAGCCGTGACCGGGCGCCGACGGGCGTCTCGGCGGTCGCCCCCGCGCGCAGCCCGGCCCGGCGGTCCACGGGGACTGGCTCCCGGGCGCCGGGCGGCGGCAGGAGCTCCGGCGGGTAGAGGGCGATCTTCATGTCCTCGGGCCGGACGACGAGGTCGGGCCTGAGATCGCGCTCGTTGGCGCCGTGGGGCGGCCGGACCGCGACGCCGTCGATCCACTCCAGGTCGAACCACCAGCGCTTCACGGGATTGCGGCGGCCGTGGCCCACCCGGTCGTCGAGGCGCGCCAGGAGCCCGCGCACGGCCGGCACCTTGATGGCGAGCCACAGCCAGAAACGGTGCACGAGGAGCCCCTCGAAGTTCCAGGGACACATCTTCATGCAACGGCCGCACGCCGAGCCGCGAGGGTTGGTGACCCGGTAGCGCGTGCAGCGCTCGGCGTCGGGCTTCCAGGTCTCGTACCCGTTGAACATCACCTTGTCGCCGAACGGGATGGCCAGGCACGGGCACTCGCGGGCGCACTTGGTGCACTTGCCGCAGAAATCTTGGAGTCCGAAGTCGATCGCCGGATCCGGCTCGAGGGGCAGGTCCGTGGTGACGACGACCGACTTGAAGCGTGGCCCGACGAACGGGTTCAGCACCAGCTCGCCGATCCGCGACATCTCGCCGAGCCCGGCCAGCAGGATCAGCGGGATGTGGAGGACGTCGGAGTCGGCGTTGGTCTGGGGCCGCGCGCCATACCCGAGCCCGCGGAGGTGGGCCGCCATGACGCCGGCGATGAGCGCCCCGCGCAGGTAGGCGCGCATCGACTGGGCGCCGGAGATCCAATCGTCGCCCGAGGCGCCCTCCATGGTCTCGTAGCCCTGGTCGATCAGCATGACCACCGCGGACCGGTGGTAGGGCTCGATCGGGCGACCGTCGTCGTGATGCGAGTACCAGGCGAAGGCGGGAGTCTCGCAGATCCCCACCATGTCCGCGCCGAACCAGTAGCCGAGCGCCTTCAGCGCCTGCGCGTTCGCGCGCGGCTCGTCGAGCGCCGGGCGCCGCCGCTCGGCGACGGGCCCGTCCTGCAGCGGGACCATGCCGCGGATGAGCGGCATCATCGCCATCGCGTACGGATGCTTGTAGGCGAAGCGCGTGCGCTCGTGCTTCGGGCGCTCGCCGAGATCGCCGTGGAGCGCGCGCGTGAAGAGGTTGCCGCGCTTGGGGACGCGCCGGATCTCCTCGGGGACGATGAGCGTCGTGGGCCGCGGCGCCCGCGGGATCCGCTCCATCGGATAGGGCCCGCGGTGGAGCGGGCGGTGGTCGTCGGCGAGCCGCTTCCACCCGGGCCTGGCTCCCCCGGCGCCGAGCCACCAGCCCGGGCCGTGGCTGCGCCACCGGCCGGCCAGGCTCCGCGCGGCGAGCGGCCGGTCGGGTTCGACCGCGTAGTCCGTGGTCACCGCAGCGGCGCGATAGCGGTCGCCGAGGTACGGGTTCGCCAGGCGTTCGCTCTCGACGCGCGCGAGTCCGGCCTGCACGAGCAGGAGCTCGAGGTCGACGTCGCTCGCCCCGGCGAAGTGCGCGCGGGCCGACCAGCCGAGGTTCCGCATGTATCCGGCCAGGACGACGGCGACCTCGGCGGCCCGCAGGTGGGCGCGGTCGGGCTGGGCATTGCGCATCCACGCCCGGCCCGGGCTCCCGGGCTCCGGCTCCTTCGCGTACTCTTGCGCGATCACCAGGGCGTGGGTGTGCGCGAGCCGCTCGCCGGCCCAGGCCTCGACGGGCACCTCGCATGTTCCGATCATGCTCGCGTCGAGGAAGTATGCTGCCGATTTCAGGTTGGCCGCGCGCGCGGCGGGATCGTCGGGCACGGGCGCGCGCGCGGGCGCGACAGCGCCGTCGCGCGTCCCCCGGTAGAGGTCGAAGTACGCGGCCATCGCGGGCGCGACCGATAGACCGTCATCGGGGAAGGCGGCGCCGGGTGTCGGGGTGTCTCCGGCTCCCCGACCGGCGTCCAGCCGCGGGAGCGTCGCCCGGTCGAGCGCCGGGGGGCTCTGGGCTCGTGCGAGGCGCTCGAGGGGGTATGGGCCCAGGTGGACGGCGCGACGCCGGTGAGAGAACAGCCTCACAGCGGCGCCCCTCAGGACCGGTCCTTGATCGACTCGAGGAGCCGCCGGGCCTCCTTCACGTCCTTCATGGTCCAGTCGGCGAGATTGCGCGGCTCCTTCTCGTCCAGCACCGTCTGGAGCTCCCGCCGAGCCTCGGCGATCCGCCCCCTCTTGATCAACACCTTCGCGAGCCCGATCCGAATGCCGGTGAACTTCGGGTCCTGCGAGAGGCCCTTCCTGAACATCTCCTCGGCCTTGCCGAGGTCGCCGCCCAGAAGCCCGGGCACCTCGTAGAAGACCTGGCCGGCCAGCGAGTAGACCGCCGTGAACTTCGGGTCGAGGTCGAGGACCAACTGGATCTCCTCCCTGACGGTGGGGAGCAGGAACAGGGAGCGCAGGACGCCCTTGGTCTGGCCCCAGCGGGCGGTGTTGGTGCCGTACCAGAAGTGGGCGGCCGGGCTCTTCGGGTCGAGCTCCACCGCGCGCTTGGCGGCCTGCCGCCCCTGGTCGTACGCGGCGAGCTTCTCGTCCACCGTCTGCGCCCGGATGTCGCCCCAGATGAAGCAGACCTGGGCGAGCGCCAGCAGGTTCGCCAGATGGGAGTCGGTCTTGACCGCCTCGGCGAGGCCCTGGCGCATCGTGTCCAGGCGCGCGGGGTCCTCGTGGTAGCGGCTGGCGAGCTGGCGGAGCTCAGCGACGAGCGCCGACTGCCCCCGCGACTGGGACGCGAGCGGAAGAATCAGGAGCAGGGCGATCAGGAGAGTCCGGAGCGGCTTCCTCGCGCGCGCGATCATGGCCGCTCAGTCTCGGACATGGCGAGGGGCTTGGCAAGCGTCTCGGGCGGCGACGTCAGGAGCGCCCGGTCGATGAGCCCGTGGACCATCGCGCGGGAGAGCAGAGGGGGCTCAACGCCGCAGTCGCCGAGGAGCTCCCGGGCGGCCGCGTCGTCGAAGCGCACGTCCTGCGCCAGATACTCACGGTAGCCCGAGAGCATCCGCGCGACCCTCCGCTCGAGCGGCGACGGGTCGGGGAGGGGGCCCTCCCGAGAGTCCACGAGCGAGAGCCCCCTGAGGCCGAAGCGCCCGGTGATCATCTCGAGCACGACCGCCTGCGCGGGTGCCGCCGACACCACCAGGTGGAACGTCTCGCCCGCCCCCTCGGGGTGCTCGGCCAGGGCGATCACGGCGTCCGCCACATACTCGACGGGCACGATGTTGAAGGGGGCCACGGGCGCGGCCTCGATCCTGAGCGGGAGGGGGGACCCGCCGGCGAAGCGGGTGAGCGCCTCGACCAGGCGGAGGAAGTCGAAGAAAAGGCTCGAGGGGCGGCCTCCCGACGTCGCCGGCGCCTCTCCCACCACGATACTCGGGCGGAACACGCGCACGTCCACCCCGAGCCGCCGACCGGCCGCGCGCAGGCGGACCTCCGACTCGAGCTTCACCCGCTCGTAGGGGTTGTGGAAGTCCTGACCCAGATCGCCCTCCCGCTCGAAGACCGTGCCCGACCGCGTCCCGCACACGTAGGCGGTCGAGAGCTGGGCCCAGCGGCGGAGCCGGCCGCGCGCGAGCCCGCCGAGCAGCTCGAGCGGGCCCTCGATGTGACCTCGACGGAAGCGTTCCGGCTCCTCGGGGAAGAAGCTCGTGTCGCCGGCGCAGTGGATCACCGTCTCGACCGTCGTGCGGAGCCGCCGCCAGTCGGACCGCGAGAGCCCGCATCCCGCGCGGTCGAAGTCGGCCTCGACCACGTCGAGCTGCCGGCCGTCCGGCGGGTAGCCCACGGCGCCGGCCACCCTCGCGGCCGCGGGCTCGCCCTCCCGCCCGCGGGCCAGCGCGAGCACGGGACGCCCCGCCCTCAAGAGACGCCGCGTGATCTCGCGGCCGATGAAGCCGGTGGTACCGGTGACGAGCGCGGGCGCCCGCATCCTAGGCACCGCTCCGCAGCCGGGCGGCGTGGAGGACCGCGATGATCGTCATGCTGTCGGTGATCTCGCCGGTGACGACCATGCGCAGCGCCTCCTCGAACGGGAAGGGGCGGACCTCGATGAACTCCGTGTCGTCCGGCGGCGCCTCGAGCCTCGTCATCGCCGCGCCCAGGAAGAGGTGCGCGGTCTCGTCCATCACGCTCTTGCTGGTGTGGTACGTGCTCGCGTGGACGAGGCGGCCCGCCCGGTACCCGATCTCCTCACTGAGCTCGCGCTGGGCCGCCGCCTCGATGGACTCGCCCGCGTGCACCCCGCCGGTCGGCATCTCCCACGTCCGCCGCCCCGCGACGTACCGATACTGCCGGACGAGCAGCACGGTGTCGCGGTCGAGAAAGGGCAGGACGCCGACGCACGCCGGGCAGGTCACGACCCCGTAGATGGTGGTCCGGCCGTCGGGCAGCTCGACGAGGTCCTCACGGACCGAGATCCACTTGTTGCGGTAGACGGGCGTCGTCGACAGGGTCGTCCATGGCTTCGCCGCCGGTTCGGTCGTCCGCCGCCCGAGGAGGAATCGCCGCGTGCGCGGGGCGGGGCCCTCGTCGGCCGCCGCGAGCGATCCCTGCAAGCGCTCGAGATCGGCGGGAGTGTCGACGTCGAACCACGGCGGGAGGCATCGGACCGTGAGGCCGCTCGCGCGGGCCCGCCTGATCGTCTCGGGAAGCACCTCGGCGGTGCTCCACGGGATACCCTCGAACAGCTCCCGGTGCGCCTGCCTCAGGCCGATCAGGTAGTACCCGCCGTCCTCGGTCGGCCCCAGCACGACGTCGGTCCCCCCCGAGGCGACGAGATCCACCGCCTCCTGGAGGAACGCGGTCGGGAGCGTCGGCGTGTCGCTGTCGATCGCGAGGGCCGCGGCGAAGCCGTCGGCGAGGAGCTGCTCGAAGCTCCCGGCGAGCCGCGCCCCGAGATCGTCGCCGCGCTGGGGGAGGAGGGCGAAGCCGGGCGCCAGCTCCTCGAAGAGCCCCCGGCCCTCGGCGGGCGTGTACGCTACGGCGGCCCGCGCCTGCCTGAGCGTGCGCACCTGCTCGATCTTGTCGAGGAGGAAGCAGCGGTAGAGCTCCGCGGCCTCCACCGGCGAGAGCGGGGGGCAGAGCCGGGTCTTCACCTCCCCGGGGTGGGGGGCTTTGGCCATGATCAGGACGGCGACGGGCGCGCCCTCGCGACTCATCAGACGCCCCACCGGCTAGCGTGTGACACGGAAGCTTCCCGAGACGGTGCGGCCCTGGCAGTCCTTCACCTCGAAGCCGCCGCGGATCTCCTCGGCCTTCGCGGACGCCTCCCCCCGGTGCTCGGCGCGACACTCGCCAAGAAGCGACGCGGTGTAGGTGAGCTTCTCCCCCTGGAGCGTTCCGCGGAGACCGCCGGCCAGGGTGGACTGAAGGCGCAGGACGCCGTCGATCTGGCTCTGGCGCTGGGCGAGCACGAGCGTGAGCTTCTGCGGCTGGCCGCCGAGCGTGACGGTCCCGTACCAGGTTCCGGAGAGTGGCCCCTGGGCTGACCGGCCGCGCTTGACGTCGTGAAACGCGTAGGCTCTGCCGTCCATGGAGCCGCTGTAGAGCGAGCCGTCGGGTCCGATCACGGGCGAGGAGATGAGCGTCCCCTTCGTCTGGAACTCCCAGAGGAGCCGGCCGGCCTCGCCCGAGGCGGGTGGCGCGATCGCGTAGATCCTGCCGTTGTCGGCGCCCATGTACACGGTCCCGTCGGGGGCGAGGGCCGGGGAGGTCTCGATGGTCGTCCCGATCCGGTACTTCCAGGCGGCCTTGCCGCTCGTCCCGAAGAGGCCTTTGGATTCGCGGAGCGCGTAGAGAAACCCGTCCTTCGGCCCGATGTAGACGGTCCCGTCGGGGCCCAGGGCGGCCGAGGAGAAGATCGCATACTCCGTGAACTGGCTCTTGAAGGTCCAGAGCTTCTCGCCCGTCGCCGCGTTGAGGACGTAGACGAGGCCGTCGTTGCCGCCGATGACGAGCCGTCCGGCCCCGTCGAGCGCGGGGGCGTTCTCGAAGCCGCCCGTCTTGCCGCTCGACCTGCTCGAGAAGGTCCAGCGGACCCTCGGCTCCCGCTGCCCCGGGCCCGGCTCCGCGAGCGCGTACACCTTGCCGTCCATCGAGCCGAAATAGATCGTCCCGTCGGGGCCGACGGCGGGCGAGGAGACCATGTCCCCGCGCGTCTCGAACCGCCACTTGACGCGGGCGGGGCTCGCCCCCTGGGGCGGGGCGATGGCGTAGAGCTTCCAGTCGTCGGCGCCGATGTAGATCGTCCCGTCGGCCCCGACCGCGGGAGAGGTCTGGATCGTGGTCCTGAGGTTCACGCTCCACCGAAGCTCGCCGAGGAGGCCCGCCGCCGGGGGGCGGATCGCGGAGACGCCGCCGTCCTTGGCGCCGAAGACCACCGTGCCGTCCTTGAGGATCGCGGGCGTCGAGTAGATGCCGAAGGCGTCGAAGCCCGTCGGAAAGGCCCAGCGGAGGTCGCCGCTCTCGGGATCGAGCCCGTAGAGGATCCCGTTGTTGGCGCCGAGGTAGACGGTCCCGTCGGGCCCGATGACCGGGTCCGTCTCGATGCCGCCGTCCTTCTCGCTCCGGCCGGTGGAGAAGGTCCACTTGAGCGCGTTCGTGCGGGGCCCGTTGCTGGCGCTCCGGCCGGTGTTCCAGAGATCGTGACGGTACTTGGGCCAGTGGCTCTGCGCCAGCCCGACAGTCGCCGGGGGAGGAACGGGCGGGGTCTGCCCCGAGAGCCCCAGGGCGCCGCCGAGGAGCAGCATCGCCGCGAGGCCGAGCGCTGTCAGCGCGCGCCGGGCTCGGCCCTCGAGCGGTCGTCTCTGCCAGGCCGTCGCGTGCACGATCGTCAGGATACCAACAACGAGGAATCCCGCCGTGTAGAGCGCCAGGAACGGCAGGACGCCGTACTGCCCGTGCCGCCAGAAGAGCCAGGCGGTCCAGGCACAGTAGAGGCCCAGCAGGACCTCGACCACGCCGCCCCAGGGACGCCGGTCGCGATACCCCTTCCCCCGCCAGTGGCCGCCCCCGGGCCCGATCCCGAACTTGGGCGTCCGGATGAACTCTCGATCGCGCCCGACGAAGGCGCCGAGCACCGCGAGGCTCGTGCTCCACGCCACGCCGACGCCGACGATCATGATGGTCGGGAGCCGCCAGATCCGCCCGAGCCAGCCGGGATCGAGGACGCGCTGGGCGTAGACCAGCATCGAGCCGGGTCCGAGCGTGGCGACCCCGAAGACGACGCTCAGCCAGACCGAGGCCCCCGTCGAGGTCGCCAGGTCCTCGAGGGCGAGGAGCGGGACCCCCAGGAGGACGACGGCCAGCATCAAGGGATGGATCATGTAATAGGTCAGGTGGACGAAGGCCTGGTACTTCGCCCACGCCGGGAGCGGCGCGCGGAGCACGTCGGGGAGGAGCTTCACCGCCGTCTGGATCGAGCCCTTGGCCCACCGCCGCTGCTGCGACTTGAACCCGGTGATCAGCACGGGCAGCTCCGCCGGGCATACCAGCTCGGGCCGGTAGACGATCCGCCAGCCGCGGAGCTGCGCGCGATAGCTCAGGTCGAGATCCTCGGTGAGCGTGTCGTGGGTCCAGCCGCCCGCGTCCTCGATCGCGCTCCTCCGCCACACCCCCGCGGTGCCGTTGAAGTTGAGGAGGAGGTTGCCCCAGCAGCGCGCCGACTGCTCGACGCCGAAGTGGCCGTCGATCCCGAGCGACTGCGCCACGGTGAGGAGAGAGAAATCGCGGTTGAGATGGCCCCACCGCGCCTGCACGACGGCGACGCCGGGGTCGACGAAGTGGGGGATCGTCTTCCGGAGGAAGTCGGGCGGCGGGACGAAGTCCGCGTCGAAGATCGCGATGAACTCGCCGCGGGCCCGCCCGAGGCCGTCGGCGAGGGCGCCCGCCTTGAAGCCGGTGCGGACGGACCGGTGCAGGTGCGCGACCGCGAGCCCGCGGCTCCGGAGCCCCGCCGCGGTCTCGGCGAGGATGGCCGTGGTGTCGTCGGTCGAGTCGTCGAGCACCTGGATCTCGAGCCGGTCGGCCGGGTAGTCGAGGCGGCCGGCGGCCTCCAGGAGGCGTCGGGCCACGTAGCGCTCGTTGTAGAGCGGGAGCTGCACGGTGACCCGGGGCCAGCGCTCTGGCAGTGGCGGCTCGGGCTCGCGCGCGGCCCGCTTCCGGTGCCACCAGTGGATCGCGAGCATCAGGTAGGCGTTGACGCCGTAGAGTCCGAGCCCGATCAGCGCCAGGAGATAGACGAGCCCGATCGTGACCTGGATCCCGAGCGTCATGCCCCGGTCCTGTCGAGCGTCGGGCCGACGCCCGCCTGCGAGGCGGGGCGGTACGCCGCCGTCGCCGCGACGCCCCGGCGGCGATACGCCTCCCACGCGAGGAGGCCGTAGAGGGGGATGAACTCCAGGGCGCGCGCCCACAGGGGGAACCCCTCGGGCTCCCACGCGTACTTGAGGTACGAGAGCCCGACCGCGCCGCTGAACCAGATCCAGCCCGGCGAGGGACGGAGGGTCAGGAACGGCAGGATCCACAGCGCGTACCACGCGTGCATCGCGGTGGGGACGAGGACGAGATACGCTGCGACCGCCGTCATCCCAGCGCCGAGGACGGACTCGGCGTCCTCCGCTCGGCCGCGAGGGATCCGGATGAGGATCGCGAGCAGGACTGCGAAGAGCAGGAGCATGACCGTGCCGCGCGCGATCTCGCCGCCGAGGCCGATCGCGTCGGTCAGGAAGAAGCGGAGCCCGATGTTGAAGTCCTCGGCGCTGCCGAAGTACTCCGGGAGGAACCCGACGATCGTCGGGCCGGCGCCGGGGAGATAGCAGAGGTAACCCGCCGCGACCGTGAGCGCGAGCGCGAGCGGGAAGCGCCGGTCGCCGCGTCGCCGCCAGGCGAGGACGAGGATCAGGGGGTAGAGCTTGAGGAGCACCGCCGCGCCCAGTGCCAGGCCGGCCCGCGCCATCCGTCCCTCCTGGCGGAAGCGGAGGGCGAGGAGCAGGAGCGGGAGCAGGAGCGCCTCGAGATGAACGGCCTGGACGCCCTCGAACACCGCGAGGGGAGCCCAGGCGTAGAGGAGGACCGCCGTCGGCGGTGCTCCCGTCCGGGCGAGGAGGCCCAGCAGGAGCGCGGCCGTCGCGATCTCCCCGCCGAGGAGCAGCACGCGCCAGGCGACGAGGCTGTCCGGGGCGAGCGCCGCCACCGCCGCGAAGAGCGCCTCGGCGCCGGGAGGATAGACCGTCCGCTTCGTCGGCCGATTGAGCGCGGGAAAGACCTCCGGGTCGCGAAGGGGTCGGAGCTCCTCCGCCGCCGGTGGGTACCGGTAGGGATTGACGCCGGCCCACTGGACCCGCCCGTCCCAGAAGTAGCGGTAGAGGTCGGACGAGAGGACGACCGGCGTCGGGAGCACGGCCAGGCGGAAGAGGAGCCCGAAGCCGAGGATCAGGATCAGGAGACCGCGGTCCGACGACGGTCGCCGCACGAGGAGGCCTACGGCCAGGACGTACAGGGCGAAGAGGCCGAGGAAGAGTGGGACGTACGCGGCGAGCGGGCTGTCGCTCCCCAGGACGAGCGACTGGAAGCCGGCCGAGTAGCCGGCGAGGCTCGCGAGCCCGAGGCCTCCGATCGCCACCCGGATCCTCCACGAGGCACGCCCACCCATCGGTTGTCCCCCGCCGGCGCGGTGCTCAGATGCTCCAGAGGAGCCCGCATCCCCGGCAGGGATCGGGCGCCACGTCGCTCTCGAAGTCCGTGCGGAACTGCCGGTACCGCTCGCCGTTCCAGATCTCCTCGAAGGGCTCGTCGAACGCGCGGCCGAGCACGAGCCGCTCGTAGTCCTTGGCCACCCACGGGGAGATGCAGCAGGGGAGCACGTTGCCGTTCGCCGTGACGTAGGCGAGGGTCCACGGGCGCTCGCAGCCCGACCACGGCCGCGGACGCTCGGCCCCGCCCTTGAGGGAGAGGAGCGGGGCGGTGAGGCCTGACGCCCTGAGGGCGATCCCGGCGGTCCGCGCGGTCGCCTCCGCCTCCTCGATCAGCCGCTGCTCGCGGGCGCGGAGCGCGCCGTGGAGCGACTGTTCCTCGGTGGCGAGCCCGAGGCCGTTCCAGACCAGGCGCTGGACGTAGACCTCGGCGACGCCGAGCGTCGCGGCGAGGCGGACGAAGGCGGGCAGCTCCTCGATGTTGGTCCTGGCGGCCGTGAACCACATCGAGACGCGCGGCGTCGGCGTGCCCAGGAGGCGCTCGAGCTCGACGAGGCGCCCGACGTTGCCCCGCACGCGCTCGAACTGATCGACGCCGCGGATCTTCCTGTAGCTCTCCCGGGTCGCGGCGTCCATGGAGACCCGGTACTCGTCGAGACCGCTCTCGAGGAGCCGCCGGGCCCGCGGGGGCGTCAGGCTGATCGCGTCGGAGTTGAAGAGGACGGTCGCCCCGCGGGATTTCAGATAGGCGATGATCTCGAAGATCTCGCGGTTCAGCAGCGGCTCGCCGATGCCGTGCAGGACGACGCGGTCGAGGACGGGGAACTGCTCGACGACGTGGCGGACCTCGGCGAGCGTCATGTCCCTCGGCGGCTCGAGCGTGAGAAAGGTGCGCACGCAGGTCTGGCACTCCGAGTCGCACCGGTTGGTCGTCTCGAGGTAGAGCGACCGCGGCAGCGTGGCGACGACGGGAAGGCGCCTCGGCGCGTCCATGACTCGTCCGTCCCCGGCTACCGCGCCGAGACCACGGTGGTGCAGGCGCTCCCCACCTTCGGGAGGTCCTCGCTCTTGGCCGACTCCCAGTCGATCACGACGCGGTCGCCCCTCGAGAAGGGGCAGTAGGGGTCGGACGCTTCGAGGTCACCCGCGAGCGCCCGCCGTCCGGCGCAGCCCCCGCGACAGGGGCATCCGGCGCAGCCGCCCGGCAGCCGTCTCGCCGCGAGGAACTCTGGCGATCGCACGATCGCCTCTCCGAGGTCGACGAGGTCGGCGACCCTGAGACGACTCTCCGGCCAGTAGGTGCAGGGCAGGACGCTGCCGTCCGGGGCGACCCGCACGGTGGAGCGGCCGCACCCCGGCCCCGCGAAGCCCGGGAGCTCGAGGACCGCCGCGAGGACGGGCTCGGTGGTGGCGACGAGGCGCGTCGAGCCCAGCAGGCGCCGCCACGCGTCCCAGAACTCCTCGTAGGTCAGGCTGAACCGGTCCGTCTTCGACGGCTGGTAGATGTTGACGCGGAGGTTCGCGTCGAACGCCGCCGCGACCCTGGCCAGCTCGATCAGCCGGTCGCGGTTGATGCTCATCAGCACCGACGTCACCGTGACCGGGATGCCGAGGCCGGCGCACCGCTCGAGGGCGGCGATCACCGTCCGCCAGTTCCCGTGGCCGCGGAAGGCGTCGTGCTCGCGTTCCGTCGGGAAGTCCAGGGAGAACTCGACGCTGTGAAACCGCTTCACGCTCTCGTCGGACAGCGCCTCGATGCTCAGGCCGTTCGACGTGATGCTGGTCTTGATCCCGCGCGCCCACACGTAATCGAGGATGGTCTGGTACTCGGGGTGGAGGCCGTTCTCGCCGACGCCGAGGTTCATGGACCCGATGGGCAGGCTCTCGCAGACTCGCCGGACGTCCTCGAGGGCGAGCCGGGAGCTGACCGTGTCGGGTCTGTAGCAATGGGGACAGCGGAGGTTGCACTCGTTCGTGAGACCGATCCCGAGCGAGAACGCCATCGCCCTAGCCCCTCCTGGCATCGCGGTGCATCGTGACGGATCGAGCGCCTGGTGTTGTCACAGCCCTGTCAAAGATTCGTGACCGGAGGACAGCGTGGAGCCTAGCACACCCCCTCGGCGTTCCCGTGAGGGGCCTTCGACGGAGCCGTTCACGAACATTTGACACGGCTGTGACGACCGGTGGTTCGCCGGGGGTGACAATGGCGGGCGGGATCCGGCGGCGCGCGCTTGCTGGGGGCGCGGGCACACACTACGCTGGGCTGGGGAGGGGAGGCATGCCACGGGGCGGGCGCGCGGTGGGGGTGGCGCTGTCGGTCGTGCTGGTGGCTCTCGCGGCGGGGCCGGCCCGCGGCCAGGCGGTGCGCGTCGGCGGCGAGGCGCCCGAGGTCAGCGGGGCGCCGTGGATCAACAGCGGGCCGCTCACGCTGGTGGGCCTCCGCGGGCGCGTCGTGCTCGTCGAGTTCTGGACCTACGGCTGAATCAACTGCCAGAACGTCATCCCGCAGTTGCGGGCATGGTACGAGCGATACGAGAGCCAGGGGCTCACGATCGTCGGCGTCCACAGCCCGGAGTTCTTCTGGGAGAAGCCCCACGACAAGGTGGTCGCCGCGACCCGGAAGCTCGGGATCCGCTACCCGGTCGTCCAGGACAACGACTTCGCCATCTGGAAGCGTTACGGCGTCTGGGCGTGGCCGACCGCGGTCCTCGTGGACCGGCGGGGCGTCGTCCGCCACCGGCACGTCGGCGAGGGCGCCTACGGGGAGACCGAGGCCCTGATCCAGAAGCTCCTGGCCGAGCGCTGAAGGGGACGCCGGTGGGACCGCGCTCGCCCCTCACCCGGTTCTCCCTCTTCGGCCTCCTCGCCATCGTCGTTCCCGCGGCGATCGTCGCGGTGCTGGGCTACGTGTCGCTCCGCCAATGGGCCAGCTCCGCGGAGCTGCTCTTCCGCGAGCAGGCGCGGGACATGGCGGCGATGGCGGCCGAGAAGGTCGAGATGCTGCTGCGCCACGCCGAGGAGGAGTTCCTCGCCCGGCTCGAGACGGAGCTGGCGAGCGGCGTCCGGGCGGCGGCGCTCGACGACCTGGTCACGCAGGCGCCCCTCGTCGACCGCCTCTACCTCTTCGACCGGGCGGGCGAGCTGCTGTACCCCGCGTCGTGGACCGGAGAGGACGGGCGAATCTTCGCGCGGCTCCTCGCCGAGGTCTCCCAGGGGTTCTGGGAGCGTGGCGGTCGCCGCGACCTCATCGCCGGCGACCAGGTGGTGCTCGCCACGGTCCTCAAGTCCCGCGGGGGCGCGCCCGTCCTCGCCGCGTTCTCGCTGAACGTGGAGGCGCTCCGCCGGGAGATCCTGGAGCAGACGCTGGGCGGCGGGGAGTCCTCCACCATCATCGCGGTGGTGGATCACCTGGGGCGCCCCGTCTACAGCCGGCAGCCCCTCGAGCGGGCGGAGCGGATCGCGGCCGTCGGGTTCCGCGGCGGGCTCCCCACCTGGCGGGTGGCGCTCTACCAGCCCCCCGGCGTGTCGCCCCGGGAGTCGGTGCGCCGCCAGGTGATGGTCTTCACGGTCGCCCTCGCCGTGCTCATCGTCGTGATCGGGGCGGGGATCGTCACGACGTACCGGCTCATGCGGCGTGAGACCGAGATGGCACGGCTCAAATCCGATTTCGTCGCGAACGTGTCTCATGATCTGAAGACGCCTCTCTCCGTGATCCGCATGTTCGGGGAGACGCTCGAGATGGGGCGGGTGACCGACGCGGCCGCCCGCCAGGAATACTACCGGGTGATCATGCGCGAGAGCGAGCGGCTGTCGCGGCTCATCGACAACGTGCTCGACTTCTCGCGGATCGAGGGCGGGGGGCGCCGGTACGACATGGTCCCGACCCCGCTCGAGCCGCTGATCCGCGAGACCGTCGACGCGTTCGCCTACCCGCTCGCCCAGCAGGGCTTCAAGGTGGAGGTGCGCGTGGCGCCGGACCTGCCGGAGGTGAACGTCGACGCCGAGGCGATCGGCCAGGCGCTGGGGAACCTGGTGGACAACGCGATCAAGTACTCCGGCGAGCGGAAGTCGCTCGCCGTCGAGGCCCGGCGCCTCGACGGCCGGATCGCGATCTCGGTGGCCGACGAGGGAATCGGCATCCCGGACCCGGAGCAGGGCAAGATCTTCGAGAAGTTCTACCGGGCGGGCCGGAGCGACACCCAGGGCCGGCGCGGGAGCGGCGTCGGGCTGGCGCTGGTCCGCCACGTGGTCGAGGCCCACGGCGGACGCGTGACGGTCGAGAGCCGGCCCGGCGCGGGGAGCCGCTTCACGCTCTGGCTCCCGGTGGGCTGAGCGATGCCGCGGATCCTCATCGTGGACGACGAGCCCGAGATCGTGCGCGGGCTAGCCGACAACCTGCGCTTCGAGGGGTACCAGACGATCGCGGCGACGAACGGCGAGGAAGGGCTCGCGCTGGCGACGCGCGAGGCCCCCGACCTGATCCTGCTCGACATCATGATGCCGCGGATGAGCGGCTGGGACGTGTGCCGGGAGCTCCGGCGGAAGGGGATCGACGTGCCCGTGATCATGCTGACGGCGCGCGGGGAGGAGGTCGACCGGGTGCTCGGCCTCGAGCTGGGGGCCGACGACTACGTCACCAAGCCCTTCTCACTCCGCGAGCTGCTCGCGCGCGTCCGCGCGGTGCTCCGACGGCCGGGCCCGCGAGCGAAGTTCGAGGAGTTCGCCTTCGGGGACGTCCGGCTCCACCTTCGGAGCCGTCAGGTGTTCCGGGCCGGCAACGAGGTGCGCCTCACCCGGAAGGAGTTCGAGCTGCTCGTCTATCTGGTGGAGCACCGGGCAGAGGTCATCACGCGCGACCGGCTCCTCGACGAGGTCTGGGGCTACGAGCGATTCCCGACCACCCGGACCGTCGACACCCACATCCTGCGCCTGCGACGCAAGTTCGAGACCGACCCCGACCGGCCCGCCTACATTCTCACCGTGCACGGTCAGGGTTACAAATTCGCCGCGCCGTGAGATTCTGGAGCTTGGCGGCGAGGAGGGACGCATGCTGATCCGAAAGGCCCCGCGATTCCGGTCGTCCGAGATCACGGATGTCAAGGCCTACCTGAACCGCCGGTCGTTCATGGCCGGAGCGGCGGCGCTCGCGCTGACGCCGTCGGTCGCCCGCGCCGCGGCGCCCGCGCCGGGCCGGCCCCTCGCGGCGACACGGAGCCCTGCGTTCAGCCTGAGCGAGCCGCCGACGAAGTTCGAGGCCGCGACGACCTACAACAACTTCTACGAGTTCGGCGTCAACAAGGACGATCCCGCGCGGCTCGCGGGCTCGCTCAAGCCGCGGCCCTGGGCCGTGCAGGTGGATGGCCACGTGGCACGACCCAAGACGTACGAGATCGACGAGCTGATCCGGCTCTTCCCGCCGGAGGAGCGCGTGTACGCCCTCCGCTGCGTCGAGGGGTGGTCGATGATCATCCCGTGGATCGGGTTCCCGCTGGCGTCGCTCCTCAAGCGCGTCGAGCCGACCGGCAAGGCGACCCACGTCGAGTTCACCACGCTGCTCGACCCCGCGCAGTTCCCGGGCCAGCGACCGAGCTTCCTCGGCTTCTCGTCGCTCGAGTGGCCGTACATCGAGGGGCTGCGGCTCGACGAGGCCCTGCACCCGCTCACGCTCCTCACGGTCGGCATGTACGGCCAGGTGCTCCCCAACCAGAACGGCGCGCCCGTGCGCGTGGTGGTGCCGTGGAAGTACGGGTTCAAGAGCGCGAAGTCCCTGGTGCGGATCCGCCTGGTGGCCGAGCAGCCGCGCACGGCGTGGGAGAAGGCCGCTCCGCACGAGTACGGCTTCTATTCCAACGTGAACCCCGCCGTCGACCACCCGCGCTGGAGCCAGGCCACCGAGCGGCGCATCGGCGAGTTCCGGCGCCGGCCGACCCTCCTTTTCAACGGGTACGCCGACCAGGTCGCCTCGCTCTACGCCGGGATGGACCTGAAGAAGCACTTCTAGGCGCCGTGTCTCGCCGGGCCCGGCTGGCGGTGAA
>JACQWC010000225.1 GCA_016209635.1 Candidatus Rokuibacteriota bacterium
ATGGCCAAGGTGTACGACGAGTGGATCAACAAGATCACCAAGCTCCGCGAGGACATGCGGCAGTACGACCAGGTGGCCGCGACCATGCGGCGCGAGGACACCATCCAGGAAGACCAGATCCTCAACGAGCTCGTGTACATCAAGGAGCGGATCAACGCCTCCTCCCAGATCCTGACCGACCGGAAGCGGACCGCCTTCTTCTTCGTCGTCGTTCCGGAGGAGATGATCATCCTCGACACGAAGAAGGCGGCGGAGCTGTTCGCGAAGTTCGACGTTCCGCTCTCGGGTTACATCGTCAACCGGGTGTTGCCGGCGGACCTCGGACACGGGAACATCCCGGCCTACCTTCGGAACCGGATCGCCATGCAGCGGCGGTACCTCGCCGAGATCAACGCCGCGTTCGGCGCCGACGTCCGGGCGTACGTCCCCGAGATGGAGCGCGACGTCACCGGGCTTCCGATGATCGAGCGGCTGGCCACGCGTCTGTTCGCCGACGGCCCGGGAGGCCCATGACCGCGGAGCTCCGGATCACCGCGTCGATGGCGACGTACGTGGCCGACCACCGCGACCTCAAGTATCTGTTCTTTGGGGGAAAAGGCGGCGTCGGCAAGACGGCGATGGCGGGGGCGACGGCGCTCTGGCTCGCCGGGCAGGGGCGGCGGACGCTGCTCGCGTCGACCAATCCCGTCCACAGCCTGTCGGGGCTCCTCGGCCAGAACGTCTCCGGCGGGCACACCGCGGTCGGCGGCGTCCCGGACCTCTGGGCGTACGAGATCGACACACGCGAGACGATCGAGCGCTCGAAGCGGGAGATCCGGGAGAAGATCCAGTGGTTCTTGAAATTCGCCGATATCTCGACGAAGGCCGACGACTTCGTCGAGTCCGCGACCATGAACCCCGCGTTCGAAGAGTCGGCCATGTTCGAGAACATGGTGGAGATGATGCTGAAGAACGAGTACGACGTGTACGTCTTCGACACGGCGCCCACCGCCAACGCCCGGCGGCTCCTCGGCATGTCCAAGGTCTACTCCCTCTGGGTCGACAAGATGCTCAAGTCGCGGCAGGAGGCCCGGACCCTGCGTGAGATGCTCTCCTTCACCAAGAAGAAGGAGGCGGATCCGCTCCTCGAGTACCTGCTCGGGTTCCGCGCCCGCATGGGGCAGGCGCGCCAGCTCCTGACCGACGCGAGCAAAACGGCCTTCTTCTTCGTCACGCTTCCCGAAGCGCTTCCCATCGCCGTGATCACCCGGTTCATCGGCTGGTTCCAGGAGTTCGGGATCCCGGTCGGCGGCATCATCGTCAACATGGTGCTCGACCGCCGGGCGCTCGGCGGCGACGTCCCTGAGTTCGTCCTGAATCGGCTGCGCATGCAGGACGACCACATGAAGACGATCGCGGAGAAGTTCGACGGGAGCGTGCGGGCGATCGTCCCCCTCTTCGACGAGGAGGTGCGCGGCGCCGCGATGCTGGGCCAGGCGGCGGAAGCGCTCTTCGGCTAGCCCCCGGGCCTCGGTTGCCCTCGAGCGGGGTTGGTGCTATTCTCCCGCCACCCTGTAGCGAATCTCTCCGACCGTGACTGGAGGACTCTGTATGGAGCGACGCAGGTTTCTCGTGAAGGCCGGCGGCGTCCTGGTCGCCGCGGGCGCGACGGCGGCGGTCGACGCGCCGAACGTAATCGCCCAGCCGAAATTCCAGTGGCGGATGCCGACGAGCTGGACCCCGGCGCTCGACGTCCTCCAGGGCAACGCCCAGCGGTTCGCGAAGATGGTCGACGACATGAGCGGCGGCCGGCTGAAGATCCAGGTCTACGCCGCGGGCGAGCTGATCCCGGCGTTCGGCGTCTTCGACGGGTGCTCGCAGGGGACCATCGAGATGTACAACTCCGCCGCCTACTACTGGGCCGGCAAGGAGGCGGCGTGCCAGTGGTTCACCGGGGTGCCCTTCGGGATGAACCCCAAGGGCCAGTACAACTGGTACTACTACGGTGATGGGCTCAAGCTCTGGGAGGAGGCGTACAAGCCGTTCAACCTCGTGCCCCGCCCGTCGGCATCGACCGGCGTCCAGATGGGCGGCTGGTTCAGGAAGAAGATCAACACGATCGCCGACTACAAGGGGTTGAAGTTCCGCATCCCGGGGCTCGGCGGGAAGGTCGTCGCGAAGGCGGGCGGCACGGTCGTGCTCACGCCGGGCGGCGAGATCTACACGGCCCTCGAGCGGGGCGTCATCGACGGCTCCGAGTGGGTCGGCCCCCACGACGACATGAAGCTCGGCCTCCACCAGACCGCCCGGTACTACTACTACCCGGGCTGGCACGAGCCCGGGACGACGGGCGAGTTCGTGTTCAACCGGAAGGCGTACGACGCGCTGCCGGTCGACCTGCAGCGCATCCTCGACCACACCTGCACGGCGATGCACACGCTCGAGTACGGGGAGTACGAGGCGAAGAACATCGTCGCGCTGCAGAAGCTCCGGACCGAGTTCAAGACGAAGGTCGAGATCGTGGCGTTCCCGGCCGAGGTGATGAAAGATCTGAGAAAGCTGGCGGCCGAGGTCAACAAGGAGGAGTCGGAGAAGAGCGCGATCGCGAAGAAGACGTACGAGTCGTACAGCAAGTTCCAGGTCGGCCAGCAGTCCTGGGACGTCATGACCGAGGCTGCGTTCCACAACCTGATCACCGGCTGATCGGACGGATCGCGGATCGCGACGAGCGGCGGGGCCGACGGGCCCCGCTGTTTTTTTGTGACGGGTGCCCGGACGGCTAACCCCTGAAGAAGCGGATCAGCGAGAAGACGATCTGGGGAAAGGCGACGATCAGCGTGAGCCCGATGAGCTGGAGCGCGATGAACGGGACCACCCCCTTGTAGATCTCCTGGGTCTTGACCTCCGGGGGGGCCACGCCCCGGAGGTAGAAGAGCGCGAAGCCGAAGGGCGGCGTGAGGAAGGACGTCTGGAGGTTCACCGCGATCACGACGCCGAGCCACACCGGATCGAACTGGAAGTGCTGCACGAGGACGGGCGTGAGGATCGGGACGTGGATGAAGCAGATCTCGAAGAAGTCGATGAAGAACCCGAGGAAGAAAATGACGCTCATGACGACGGCGAGGACCCCGTAGGCGCCGAAGGGAAGATTCAGCAGGAGGTTCTGGACGAGATGGTCCCCGTTGAGCCCGCGGAAGACCAGACCGAAGGTGTTGGCGCCGATCAGGATGATGAACGAGAGGCTCGTGATACGGGTGGTGGTCCGCATGATGTCCTTGAGGATCGGCACCGAGAAGCGGCCCTTGGCCACGGTGAGGAGCAGGCCGCCGGCGGCGCCGACCGCCGCGCCCTCCGTCGGTGACGCGATGCCCCAGAAGATCGAGCCGAGGACCGCCACGATGAGGACGAACGCCGGCACGAGCGCGACCGCCACGCGCTTGACCGCCTCGGTCCTGAACGCCGCGATCTCGGCGTCCGGGATCGGCGGGCAGAGGTCGGGTCTCACCTGCCCGAGGACGAACAGGAAGGTCATGTAGAGCCCGACGAGCAGGAAGCCCGGCAGGAAGGCGCCGATGTAGAGGTCGCCCACCGAGACGCCCATGATGTCCCCGAGGAGGATCAGGATGACGCTCGGAGGGATGATCTGGCCGAGCGTGCCCGCGGCGCAGATCGTCCCCGTGGTCAGCCGTCTGTCGTAGCCACGGCGCAGCATCGTCGGGAGCGACACGAGGCCCATCGTGATGACGCTCGCGCCGACGATGCCCGTGGAGGCAGCCAGGATCGCGCCGACGGCGACGACCGAGATCGCGATGCCGCCACGGAGACGGCCGAAGACCAGCGCCATCGTCTCGAGCAGCTCCTCGGCGAGCCCGGACTTCTCGAGCGCCACGCCCATGAAGACGAACAGCGGGACCGCCGTGAGCGTGAAGTTCGTCATCGTGCCCCAGATACGAAGGGGCAGGAGGTCGAAGAACGGGAGGCCGAACCCGACCAGGCCAAAGAGGAGGCCGGTGAAGATGAGGCTGAAGGCGACCGGGAAGCCAAAGAACAGGAAGACGATCATCCCGATGAAGGTCATCGCGGCGAGCGTCTGGTCCCAGGGCAGGCCGAGCATCAGTGGATCTCCGGCGCGTGGCGCGCACGCTCCTCCCAGCCCATCGCCCAGTAGAAATTCTTGATCGCCTGGGAGATCGCCTGGAGCATGAGGAGCAGGAAGCCGATCATGATGACCGCCTTGTACGCCCAGCGGAACGGGATGCCGCCGGGATCCGGCGAGCCTTCGTTCACGGCGAACGAGTGCTTCACGAAGGGCCACGTGGTGTAGACGACGAGGAGCGCCGAGGGGAAGAACATCACGAACAGGAGCACGAGGTCGAAGGCCGCCTTCCGCCGGGGCGACCATTTCGAGTAGAGGATGTCGATGCGGACGTGCTCGTCGTAGAGCATCGTGTACCCGGCGGCCAGGAGATAGACGAGGCCGAAGAGGTGCCACTCCAGCTCCTGGATGAAGACCGAGCTGCGGTTGAAGACGTAGCGGGAGATGACGTCGCCGAAGACGACGGCGACCATGCCGAACATGAGCCAAGAGACGGACCGGCCGAAGCGCTCCTGGAACGCGTCGATCCGGCGGGCCAGCTCGCGGAGCATCGGGGTCTCCCCTCGGGTAGGCGATGACGGCGGTCACGACCAATAACACGTGGGGGTAGTGAGCGTCAATCTCCAACGTGCTATCCTACGGCGGCATGGCGGCCCCCGGGCACCGGTACTTCGAGGAGATCGAG
>JACQWC010000223.1 GCA_016209635.1 Candidatus Rokuibacteriota bacterium
GACGGTCGCCGTCCCGATCCGCGCGAGTCGGCTGAAGAACACGAGCGTCTCGCTGGAGACGCCGGTCACGGCGAGCCCGATGACCGGCAGCACCGGCACGCCGCAGCCCATCACGCTGCAGGCCTGCGTCGAGAACCCGAAGACGCTCATGACCGCGCCGACGCCGCCCCCGGATCGGGCGGCGGCCACGCCCCAGCCGCCGGCGCGGGCCTGCTCACGCCGGCAGGCCCAGAGCGCAAAGTAGGCGCCGAACAGGAACGCCGTCAGGCCGAACCGCGCGATCGACGGGACATCGATGATGAACCCCCACTCGACGCCCTCGACCGGATTGTCGGAGATGAACCACGCGAGCGCCAGGTCGGACAGGAACGCCAGCTTCTTCCCGAGCGGGTCCTTGCCCGAGACCAGGTACTCCGGCAGCCGCGTCAGCCACGGGTTCAGCGTGGCGTAGTCTACCGGCTTGCGAGCGAGCGACAGCACGCCGAGAGGCAGGAGGACATTGAGAACGAAGACGCCGAGTGCGACGCCGCCGAAGAGCGCGGGGCGGGCGTGGAGGGCCCGAGCGACGCCGCGAACCATCCTGCTGATCGCCGTCACCGCGTCTCGACGCACGGGCTCCCCCTCCCCTCTCGAGGCGAGGGTCCAGAGAAGGCGGCGTGGTCGCGACGCCTCCTCTCGGCCCCGCCCTCGACTACTTCCCCTTGACCGTCACCGCGCGCGCTACGTCCTGCCCCCCGGTAGCCCGGAGGCTGCAAGACGGGCCAGACGGGCGGTCGGTTCACGACTCCTGCCGCCCCGCATCGCGACGTCTCCGGAGACGTCAGGGGGAAGCGACACGCGCCTTGAACCCGGCCGTCTCCAGCGCCGCGACCAGCTCGCGGGGGTTGACGGCATGATCGTCGTACTCGACGAAGACCTCCCCAAGCCCCGGGTCGACCATGACGCCTTTCACGCCCTTGACGCCCTTGAGCGTGCTCTCGACCTGGCGCACCGCCTTCGTGTCCTTGAGCCCCTCGACGTACAGGGTCGGCTTCGGAGCCGCGGTCACGGCGTGGACCGAAGCCTGGAACCCGAGCTTGTCGACCGCCGCGGCCAGGCTCGAAGGCGTCTGCTTCGTGTCGTCGAAGACGATCTTCGCCTCACCCGTCTCCAGCCGTACGTCCGCCCGCTTCACCCCCGGCAGCCTCTCCAAGGCTGTCGCGATGGAGATGGGTCAGGAGGGGCAGACCATGCCCTTCACCTTGAGGATCGCGAGTTTCATCTCCGCCCGGGCGAGGCCGGGCGCGCCCAAGGCGACGAGTCCGAGCAGCATTGTCACCACCCAAATGCCTCGTTTCATGACAACCCTCCGATCGCGGCGCTGACCCGTCACATGCCAGCCGCGATGTAGTAGTAGCCGAGGTAGAGGCCGGCCAGAATCAGCACGACGCCGCTCGCCCGCTTGACCCAGCCTGTCCACCGCTGGAACGTCGCGAGGAGCTGTTGCTTGGCTAGGCCAACGAGGAGCGTCGTGACCAGCATCAAGATCGCCATCGCCGAGGCGAACGCAAGGAACGTGAGAAGGGCCGCCCCGGAGAAGCCGCTCGTCAGCGGCAGCACCGTGATCGAGACATAGAGCGGCAGCGTGCAGCCCGTCGAGGCGAGCGCGTACCCGAAGCCGTAGAGGAACACCGCCAGGCCAACCGGAACGCCGCGGGCAGCGGTCACGCCGAGCGGCAGCGCGAGCGATGGCATGCGGACGTCCAGCACCTGGGCCACGCCGAGCGCGACGACGGACAGAGCGATCGCCGGCTTGGCGGCGATGAGGTAGGGCGAGAGGGCGCCGCCGACGAGCGTAATGGCGATGCCGACCAGCGCGAAGAACAACGTGCTGCCGGCGGCGCACGCGAGCCCGAGCCCCACTGACCGGCGCACGGAGCCGGCGTCCCCCGAGGCCGTGAGGTAGTACGAGACGTACCCGGGGAACAGGGCAAAGGCACAGGGCGCGAAGAAGCCGCCGATGCCGGCCAAAAACCCCAGCGCGGCGAGGGACCCCGGCGAATCGAACTCGACGAAGCGGAGGCCAACCTGGGCCCCCCGAGTCCAGACGAGCCATCCCCCCACGCCGAGCAGGCCCAGCGCCGCGAGCGACGCGGCGACGAGCCCGCCCGGGCTCAGCGCCCGACGTGCTCGGTCAGCGGAAGCTCGAACCGCTTGCCCTCGCGGGCGACGCGCAACGTCAATTCCCATTTCCCCTCCATCGTGAAGAGCACGCGACCGCGGTAGACTCCTGCCTCCCCGGCTGGCCGAAGCGGCGCCACGACGCTCATCCCGTCGGCCATACCGCCCCGAAGCGTCACCTGCGCGCCGCTGACGGGCTGGCCGGCGCCGTCCACGAGGCGCACGAGGTACTCGGTCTGGCCGTTGGTCCCCGGGCGGCTCGGGCTGCTCGTCAGCTCAACGCGGATGCCGTCCACCTCGCTGGTCAGCGCGCCAGCGTGCACCGGTGAGGACGCCCAGAGCAGCAGCCCAGCCGTGACCAGCGGGAGCAGGCGCCCCGGTCTCACGGCTTCGCCGACTTCACCTCGATCGTCTTGGCGACCCGCGTCCCCTTGTCATTCACGTATGCGATCGCGACCTGGCTGCCTTTCAGGCCCGGCAGGAACACGTGATCGTTGCCCTTCTTGACCACGCGCTCGACGACGACCCCGCGCGTCCGGCTGCGGAACGGGTTGCGAATCCCTCTGATGGCAGCACCCGTCACGCCGAAGCTCCCTTCGGGAGACCGGCAGCGGACCGGAGACGCGCGAGCAATGCCTGTTCGCGCGGAACACCCGTGAACTCGAGCGTGCCGTTGATCGCGACGGCGGGCGTCGACATCACGCGGTACTTCACCGCGACCGCCGGGTTCGCAGCAACATCGATCTCCTCGACCTGGATGTCAGGCACCTGGCTCCTCGCCTTCTCGATC
>JACQWC010000220.1 GCA_016209635.1 Candidatus Rokuibacteriota bacterium
CCACCGTCTTGATCTTCGGCGCGCCGCGCCAGTGGCTCGGGTTCGCCTCGAAGACGATCTCCTCGTCCTTGGCCCAGCGCACGAACTTGTACGGCCCGGTGCCGATCGGGTGGCGCGAGATCTGCCCGCTGTCCTTGTCCCGGTACTCCTTCGGCGGGTACATGCCGCCCTGCACGAACGTCATCACGACCGTGAACGTCGGCCACGGCTTCTTCGTGTGAACCCGGACCGTATAGGGGTCGACGATCTCCACCCGGTCGATCGGCGCGAAGAAGGTGGCGCCACGGAGCTTTCCCTGGCCGCCCGCGAGGCGCTCCAGGCTGAACTTCGCCGACTCGGCGTTGAACTCCTCGCCGTTGTGGAACTGCACGCCCTTGCGGAGCTTGACCTCCCAGGTCGTCGGCCCCACGAGTTTCGGCGTCTCGGTGGCGAGCGCGGGGACGATCTTGAGGTTCTGATCCCGCTCGAACAGGGTGTCGAAGATGTGGCGGCCGAGGTTCGACGCGGGAGTCTCCGATTGGTTCGCCATGTCGAGCGTCGTGGGATCGACGCCCTGGGCGATGATGGCCTTGCCAGCCGGCGCGGCGGAGGCCGCCGGCGGCAAGAGGAGGGCCAGGGCCAGAGCCGCGAGGATTCGCCAAACGGTCATAGAGTGCCTCCTCGTTACAAGGGGAGATTGCTGCCTGACGGATTGCCGCTACTTTAGGGTTCGGGGGCGAGAGAGTCAAGGTAGGCGAGCGCCTCCTCGCGCGTGGCGATCCGCCCGAGGTCCTGGGCCTCGCGCGCGCGCCTCAAGAGCCCGCCGACCGCGGGTCCGGGTTGGAGGCCGTAGCGCGCCATGATGTCCTCGCCCTGGACGAGGGGCGGGGCGGCGGCCGCCGTCCGCTCCTCCTCCCATCCCGCGAGGAGGTCGCGCACGACCCCCGAGCGCCGCCAGACCCCGAGCGGCGACTCGCCCCGCACGGCACCGGCGTCGGCGAGGGCCAGCAGCAGGAGGTCGCGGCTGTCCTCGCCGAGATCGCGGAAGAACCGGTACCGGGCGCGTCGCGTGACCTCGCCGGCGGATGCGAGATGCATCGGTCGCAGGTGGTGGCGCACGAGCCGCTCCAGCGTGTCGACCGCCCGCCCGGGCAGACGCAGCCGCTCGCCGATCGCGCGGGCACGCGCGGCCCCGATGCGATCGTGCTCCAGGAAGCGGACGCGCCCGCCGACGGCCCGGCGCGTCTCGGGCTTCGCGACGTCGTGGAGCAGCGCGGCGAGCTTGAGGGTGTGGCGGCGCTCGATCCCGCCCCCGAGCGTCTCGCGAATGTGGGCCGCCAGCTCCTCGCCGAGCGGGCCGAGCGCGGTGAGCCGGCCGAGCAGCCGGTCGGCTCCAGCGACGGCGCGGAGCGAGTGCTCCAGCACCGAGAAGCGGTGCGGCGCGGGCTGCGGGGTGGCGCGCATGGGCTCGACCTCCGGCACGATCGAGGCGAGCAGGCCGAGCGCGTCGAGACGCCGGATCGCGCGCGATGTCCTGGAGAGCCCGAGCAGGACGACCAGCTCGTCGCGGACCCGCTCGGCGGACACCGCCCCCAGATCCTGCGCCACGGCCCGGATCGCCGCCAGGGCGGAGCGCGTCAGCCTGAGCCCGAGCGTGGCCTCGAGCCTGACGCCGCGGAGCGCCCGCAGGGGATCGTCGGCGAGGACGCTCGGCGACGGCGGCGTGAGACGCCGGGCCCGGAGGTCGGCGAGGCCGCCCGTCGGGTCGATCACGGGCGCCCGACCCGACGAGAGAAGCGTCCGGAGGTCGACCGCGAGCGCGTTCACCGTGTAGTCCCGGGCGGCGAGGTCGCCCGCCAGGGTCCCCGCCCGGAAGTCCGTCACGTCGAGACGGAGGCCGCCGGCGAGCACGCGCGCCGCGCCGCGGTCGGGGTCGAGGGAGACGAAGGCCCCGCCGAGCCGGTCGGCCACCCGCCGGGCGATGGCCAGCGCGCCCTCCGGCACGGCCACGTCGAGATCGACGTCGTCGCGGCCGAGCCAGACGTCGCGCACCGCGCCCCCCACGAGGAGGGGTCCCCGCCTGCGCCCCGCGGTGGCAGCGACGGCCCGCAGCAGGGCGATCTTCCAGGGGCTCAGGTGGTCGAGGCTCAGGTGTGCCGTGGTAGATTCCCCCTACTCATTACACCGGAGGGTGGCATGGCGCTCAAACTGAAGAAAGTGCGCTACGAGAAGCAGGGGCACATCGCGTACGTCACGATCGACAACGCCGCGCGCGAGAACTGCCTGGAGGAGCAAGTCGACCACGACCTCTGGACGGTCTGGCGCGACTTCCGCGACGACCCGAAGCTCTACGTCGCGATCCTGACCGGCGCGGGAACGAAGTCGTTCTGCGCGGGCTCGGACCTTCGCCACTACGTGAAGGCGATCGCCCACCGGTCCCCCGAGTGGAACCGGCGGCGCGCGCTCGAGGGACCGAACCTCGGCGGCATCACCAAGGGCATCAACGTGTGGAAGCCCATCATCGCCGCGATCAACGGCTACTGCCTTGCGGGCGGGATGGAGCTGGCGATGGCGTGCGACATCCGGATCGCCGCCGACCACGCGAAGTTCGGGGTCGTCAACCGGCGGTGGAACGTCGGCGCCGAGTCGGGGCTCACCCAGCGACTCCCCCACATCGTGGGGCTCGGGGTGGCGCTCGATCTCCTCATCACCGGCCGCTGGTTCGACGCTCGGGAGGCATTCCGGATCAACTTCGTGAGCCGTGTGGTGAAGCGGGCCCGCCTCATGGACGAGTGCCGGAGGCTCGCCGAGCAGATCTGCGCGTACCCGCAGTCCTCCCTCCGCACCGACAAGGAGGCGTGCATTCGCGGGCTCGGGCTCACGCTGGAAGAAGGGCTCAGGCTCGAGAATACGCTCTGGAACACGAACCTCGGGCTCCCCGACACGCTGGCCGGCCCCCGTGCCTTCGTGGAGAAGCACACGTTCGAGCCGACGCAGGAGGCATAGCCGCCACCCTGCCGGCGCGCGCCTACAGCTCGAGGCCGCGGGGGGTGATGCGGTACTCGACGATCTCGTCGCTCGTCGCGCTCGAGCGGTGCTTGACGACGCAGAGCATCCGCGCGAGCCGGGTCCCCACCCGCTCGCTGCCCATGACGAGGATCGTGTTGGCCGTCGCGCCGAGGTCGCCGGTCGCGACCTTGCGCGCGAGGAGGTCCTCGAGGCGCGTCTCCTCGGTTGTCACGAGGAGGAGCGTCGTGATCTGCGCGTGATCGTACCGGTGGCGGTCGATGAACTCCCGGTGCTTCGGGACGGGCAGGCAGATCTCCATGCCGAGCGTCTCCGCGTCCCGGTGGATCGTCTTCCGGTAGAGCTCGTCGAAGAGGAAGAACTGGATCGAGTCGGCGGGCGCGTCCATCGGCTCGACGCCGTCGACCACCACGCGGCGGGTCCCCGCGGCGA
Organism: Candidatus Rokuibacteriota bacterium; assembly: GCA_016209635.1. Lineage (GTDB taxonomy): Bacteria > Methylomirabilota > Methylomirabilia > Rokubacteriales > CSP1-6 > JACQWC01. The sequence goes on from JACQWC010000220.1 coordinate 3,439, forward strand.
AGTGGAAGTACACGAAGGGCCGGACCGTGTAGAGCGCGTGGTTGTAGGTCGCCTTCCAGGTCCAGTCGAACTCGTAGGCCCCGTCCGTCGTCGGCACCTGGAAGTCGCGCACCCGGCCGACCCACCGGAAGGCGTTGGAGTAGTACGCGTCCATCTGCGCCGCCGGGGGGTACGGGTGCGCCATCGGCGTGACCGTATGGGTCCACGGCGTCAGCCGCCACCCGAAGAGCCGCGCCGCGTACTCGTCGTGCTGCTGGGAGTCGCCCCGGCCGTTCATGTCGAAGACCAGACCGCGCGCGCCGTCGGTCACCCGGCCGTGGTCGGCGAAAGTGAGGCCGAGGTGCGTCTTGCCGATCCCCGTGGCGCCGTAGACGACGGCGAGGGTACCCGGCAGGAGGCCCCCGCCGAGCATCGCGTCGAGCTTGCCGAGGCCGGTCGAGACGCGCTGGGTCACGAAGGTGGATTCTACACTACCGGCGCGCGTCGCCCCGCCGTCAGCCCGCCCGGCCCTTCCGCCGGAACTGGCGCTCGTAGAGCGCGCGCAGCTCCTCCAGGGTGGTCGCCTGGCCGGGCGCCTTGTCGTCGCGGATCCGGGCGATGCGGGCGAAGCGGAGGGCGAGCCCCGAGGGATAGGTCGGGCTCCGCTGGATCTCGTTGTACTCGACCTCGACGACGACCGCGGGGCGGACGCGGACCGTGGAGCCGTCATCGCCCAGCGCGAGCGTCCAGAGGCGCTCCGTCATCTCGCCGAACTGGCGGTCGGTCAGCCCCTTGAACGTCTTGCCGACCGCGGCGAAGCCCTCGCCGTCCCGCACCGCGAGGTGGTAGTTCGAGAGCCAGCCGACGCGGCGGCCCGAGCCCCGGTCGGCCGCGACGATCAGGCAGTCGACCGTCTCGGCCACCTTGAGCTTGAACCAGCGCTTGCCCCGGCTCCCGGGCGCGTAGGGGCTCGCGAGGTCCTTCGCCATCACCCCCTCGTGGCCCGCGGCGAGGGCCCGCGCGTGGAACGCCTGCGCCTCCTCGACCGTGGTGACGATCGCCCGCTCCGCCAGGTAGCGGCCGCCCGTCACCGACGCGAGCGCCTCCCACCGCCGCGCGTAGGGCTCGTCGATCAGCGAGCGTCCCTCCCGCACGAGGCAGTCGAAGAAGTGGAGCGCCAGCGGCATCTCGGCGGCCGCCGCCTCGACGCCGTGCACGCGGCGGAACCGCCGCATCAGCTCCTGGAAGGCCAGCGGACGCCCGGCGCGGTCGAGCGCCACCACCTCGCCGTCGAGGATCAGCGGCGTGCCCGTGAGATGGAGCCTCGCGATCTCGACCACGTCCGGCAGGCTCCGCGTGACGTCGGAGAGCCGCCGCGTCCAAATCGCCACGCGCCCGCCGTCGGCGTGGAGCTGGATCCGGGCGCCGTCGTACTTGTACTCGAGGGCCGTGCGGCCGCCGTGGGCCGCCAGCACCTCCTCGAAGTCCCCGGCGATCTCGGCGAGCATCGGCAGGAGGGGTGTCCCGAGCCGGGGCGTCACCGCGCCGAGCGCGTCGATGCCGGACTGCCGCCAGGCGGTGGCCACCGCGCCCGCGTCGCCGAAGAAGAGCGCCGCGCGCCGCACGGTCGCCGAGTCGGCGCCCGAGGCCGCCGCGATCGCCTCGAGCAGGAGCCCGTCCGAGACGCCCGTCCGCATCTCGCCGCCGACGATCCGCCCGAGGATCTCGGCCTCCGCAGGGCCCGCGCGCGCGGCCAGCGCCGCGAGCCGCTCCTCGCGGAGCCGCCGCGATCCCGGGCCGCTCGCGTCGGCGACCTCGGCGAAGGCCGCCGCCACGTCGCCGAGCCTGAGCGGCTCGCCGCCCTCCGGCCCGGCCGCTTCCGGGAGCCCGCGGACGCCGAGGACCCGGGGATCGGACGCGGGGAACGGACGGCCGCCGAGGAACGCAACCGCAGTCGCGACCTCGTCGTCCGCCACCCGGCCGAGGAAGTCGGCCACGAGGCGCAGTTTCTCCAGGCGGCGCGGCGTCGACTCGAGCCGTCGGCAGAGCGCCACCAGCTCGGCGAAGGCTGTCACGCGTCTAGCCGTCACGCACCCATCTTAAGCGGGACACCGTCCTCGCCTTGACTTCGACGGCGCGCGGGTCCTAGGCTCCTGGTATGCGGCGTCCGGTCTTCTACGACGCTCGCTCGCCCGCGGCGTCCAGCGCCGTCTCCCTCCTCACGGATGAGTTCGAGGTGCGCCCGCTCGGGGCCGGCTCGCCGGGCCCCGGCGAACCTTCCGTCGTCCTGATCGACGCCGACACGCCCGGGTCTCCCACGGGCGGGACCGTCCGGGTCCTGGCGCTCGTCGATCCGGCCGCAACCGGTCCGTGGCCCGACGAATGGTGGGCGCTCCTGCCCCGGGGCGTGAGCGGACCGGTCCTGGCCCGGACCGTGCGCAACGCGTTCGGCGACCTCGACGCGACCGCGGAGGTCGCGCGGCTCGGCCGGGAGCTCGGCGACCTGAACGCGATCGGCATCCGGCTCTCCTCGGAGCGCAATCCCGCCGCGCTGCTCGAGACGATCCTCTCGAAGGCGCGGGAGATCACGCAGAGCGACGCGGGCTCCCTCTACCTCGTCGAGGAGATGGCGGGCGGCGGGCGCCACCTGCGCTTCGCGCTCGCCCAGAACGACAGCATGGAGATCCCCTTCCAGACGGCGCTCCTGCCGCTGACGAGCGAGAGCGTCGCCGGGCACGTCGCCCTCACCGGGGAGGCCGTCAACCTCGGGGACGCCTACGCTCCGCCGCCGGGCTCGCCGTTCCGGATCAACCCGTCGTTCGACGAGCGGGCGGGCTACCTCACCAAGTCCATGCTCGTCGTGCCCATGTGGACCCCGCAGGGCGAGACGATCGGCGCGCTCCAGCTCATCAACTGCAAGCGCGACCCGCGCATGCGCTTCGCCTCGAAGGCCGAGATCGAGCGCCACGTGCAGCCCTTCGACGCGCGGTTCGAGAAGCTCGCCGGGTCGCTCGCCTCGCAGGCGGCCGTGGCGCTCCAGAACAACCGTCTCTACGAGAGCATCCAGCGGCTCTTCGAGGGCTTCGTGCGGGCCGCGGTCATCGCGATCGAGTCGCGCGACCCGACGACCTCGGGGCACTCGTTCCGGGTCGCCGACCTCACGGTGGGCCTCGCCGAGGTCGTCGACGGCTGCCAGACGGGCCCGTACCGGGCGCTCAGGTTCACCGCCGACGAGCTGATGGAGCTCCGGTACGCGTCGCTCCTCCACGACTTCGGCAAGGTGGGCGTCCGCGAGCAGGTCCTCGTCAAGGCCAAGAAGTTCTACCCCGGCGAGCTCGAGCGCATCCGCCAGCGCGTGGAGCTGATCAAGCGCGGCCTCGAGCTGCGCTACGCGCGGAAGAAGCTCGAGTACCTGCTCACCCGGGGCCAGGAGCGGTACGCGGAGCAGGCCGCCGTCCTCGACGCCGAGCTGGGGGCCGCCCTCGCCGAGCTGGACGACACCCTCGACCGGATCGTGACGGCGAACGAGCCCACCGTGCTCCCCCGCGACGTCGTCACGCAGATCCAGCAGATTCCCCAGAAGTTCTTCGAGGACCACCGCGGCAATCGGCGCGCCGTCATCACGCCGGACGAGGCCCGCGCGCTCGCGATCACGAAGGGCAGTCTCACGGTGGAGGAGTACCGCGAGCTCCAGTCGCACGTCGTGCACACGTTCCAGTTCCTCGCCCAGATCCCCTGGACGCGCGAGTTCCGCCGCATCCCCGAGATCGCCCGGGCCCACCACGAGAAGCTCAACGGCTCGGGCTACCCGTACGGGCTCAAGAGCGACGAGATCCCCGTCCAGTCGAAGATGATGGCGATCGGCGACATCTTCGACGCCCTCACGGCCGGCGACCGCCCCTACAAGGGCGCGGTCCCGGTCGAAGCGGCGCTCGACATCCTCGGCGAGGAGCGCGTCGCCGGCAATATCGACCGCGACCTCCTCGACCTCTTCATCGAGGCGAAGGTGTACGAGCGCACGCGGCGGGACTAGCCGACCTCCCGTCGCCGGCTCAGCCGGCGAGCAGCACCGCGAGCCCTCCCCACGCGATCAGGCCACCGAGGGCCACCGCCGCGCGCAGGATCTCGCGCAGGAGCGTGAGACTCTTCACCTGTTGAGTCGTTCGGGTCAAAAAAAATGCGCGCCGGCGAGACCGCCGGAGGGCGTCATAGGTGACTGCGTGCGCGTGCATGAGGGCCTCCCCGTCTCGTGACACTAGAAGCCGCGGAGGAGCCCGATCACCTTTCCGAGGATGCGAACCCGCTGCTCGCGGGGATCCACGGTGATCGGCTCCATCGTGGGATGCTCCGGTTTCAGCACGATGCGCTCGCCGTCGCGCGCGAAGCGCTTCACGGTGGCCTCGCTCTCGTCGACCATCGCGACGACGATGTCGTTGGCCTGGGCGGAATCTTGCCGCCGCACGAGCACGAGGTCGCCGGGACAGATATGGGCGCCGATCATGCTCTCGCCCCGGACCCGCAGCGCGAACAGGTCGTCGCCCCTCCCCGTGAGCGCCGAGGGGGCGAGCGGCAGATCGCCTTCGCGGTTCTCCTCGGCCAGGACCGGCTCGCCTGCGGCGATGCGACCGAGGATCGGTACCCGCCGGTAGGTCTCGGCGACGGGCGGGTCGGCGAGGGTCAGGGCCCGGGACGTCCGACCCGCGCTCGCCCGGCGCTGGAGCTTTCCCTTGCGCTCGAGCGCGCGCAGGTGGTCGAAGGCGGCCCGCGGCGTCACGCGGAACGTCGCCCCGATCTCCCGCACCGTCGGCGGGACGCCGTGGCGCGCGCTGAAGCTCCGGATGAAGTTCAGCACGTCCTGCTGCCGGCTTGTCAGCTCCCGCATCCCGTCCCCTCCTTTCCCGCGGGGCCTACAATACTCAACGGGTGTTGAGGATGTCAATAAATTTCGCGCCCCGCGCATGGCCTTGCCGAAGGGCGGGGTGGTCCGGGGACGCTTACTTGAGGTGGGACCAGGCGTAGAGGATGACGAGGAGGACCGCGAGGACCGCGGCCACCAGGACGGCCGAAATCCCACAAACGACGAAGAACCGGGACCAGGAGAACTCCTCGTTACCGAGGCGCCGGCGCGCGAGATCCCCTCGCCCGCTCAGGAGGTCGGCTCCCACGGCTCGCACACCGGACAGGTGACGAACCCCTGGTCGCGGGCATCGGCGACGCGCTTCAGATAGACCCGCTCGATCTCCGGGATCCGCGAGACCCAGACGCAGTCGCGCCGGTGGAAGAGACGCGACGTCCGCTGGGCGCAGAAGGGCTCGGCGATCTCGGCCGCGACCGCCGGCGCGCCCTCCGCGGCTCCGGTCTCGCCCTGAGCCGTCGCCGTCACGTCGAGGGCGACCGCGCTCTCCGTCACCGGCGGCGGGGGCGACGGCTCGAGCACCGGGTCGGGATCGTTGATGTGGAGGTTCGTCTCCACGGTGGTGCGGAACTCGTCGCTCGCCCGTCGGAACTCGCGCAGCGCCTTGCCGATCGTCCGTCCCAGCTCGGGAAGCTTGCCGGGGCCGAACACGAGAAGCGCCAGCACCCCGATGACGACCATCTCCTGGAGCCCGATGTCGAACATGGTGCCTAGATTAGCACCTCCCGACGCCGGCGAGCTGCGCCAGCTCGCCGAAGGAGTGGACGACGACGTCGGCCGCGCCCGTGACTTCCCCGCCGTGGGGCGCATAGAGCACCGTGCGCATCCCGACCGCCCGCGCGCCGCCGATGTCCGACACGAGGCTGTCGCCGACCATGGCGGCGGCCGCCGCGGGGAGACCGAGGCGCCCCAGCGCGATGCGGAAAAGCGGAGGCTCCGGCTTCCCCACCACGATCGGCTGGACCCCGGCCGCCCTCGCGACCGCCTCGACGATCGCGCCGCACCCGGGGAGGAAGTCGCCACCCTCGATCGGGAGGCGCGGGTCCAGGTTCGGCGTGACCAGGGGCGCGCCGGCCGCCGCCGCGCGCGAGGCGGCCGTCAGCCGCTCGTAGGTGAGGTCGAAGTCATTGCCGACGGCGACGACCGTCGCGTCGCGGTACCGCGCGGGGTCCGTCAGCTCGTGACCCGCCTTCTCGATGACGGCCGCCATCTCCTCGGCGCCGATGACCAGGACCCGCGAGCGTCCGAAGCGCTCCAGAATGAACTCGCCGATGATCTCGAGCGGCGTCAGGACGTGCTCGGCGACGGTGACGCCGAGCAAGTGCAGCTGTTCGCGCAGGTCGCGGCCAGTGGCGCGGGAGTTGTTCGAGAGGAACGCGAGCCGGCGCCCGTGCCGGTGGAGGGCCGCCAGCACCTCACCCGCGCCGGTGTTGAGCACGCTCCCGTTCCAGACGCAGCCGTCGAGATCGAAGACGAAGCCCTGGAGGTCGGCGAGCACGACGCTCAGCCGTCCAGGCAGCGCTGGAAGTCCGCGATCGCCGCCGCGTAGACCGCCTCGGTCCGCTCGGCGACGCTCGCCCAGCTGAACCTCTCCTCGACGCGCCGCCGGCCCGCGCGCCCCATGGCGCGACCCAGCTCGCGGTCGTCGAGCAGGCGGCGGAGGGCGGCCGCTAGCTCGTCGGGACGGGCGGGTCCCACGAGAAGCCCCGTCACCCCGTCCTCGACGACCTCCACGATCCCCCCGACCGCCGAGGCGACGACCGGGATCCCGCACGCCATCGCCTCGAGATTGATCAGCCCGAAGGGCTCATAGACGGAGGGACAGACGAAGACCGCCGCGTGGCTGTAGAGCTGGATCAGCTCATCCACGGGCAGCATCTCGGCGATCCAGCGGACGTTCGGGTGGCCGGCGACCTCCCGGCGCAGGCGCGCCTCGATCTCGGGTGTGTCGGGCGACGCGGCGCACAGGACCACCTGGACGTCCGGCGGGAGCTTCGGCGCGGCCTCGAGGAGGTGGAAGATCCCCTTCTGGTCCGTGATCCGGCCGACGAAGAGCGCGTATGGGTCCCGTAGCCCCAGCCGCTCCACGACGTCGCGGCGCTCGGTCCACCGGAACCGGTCGGGGTCGATGCCATTGTGGATGACGACGACCTTCGCCGGATCGACGGCGAAGTGTCGGAGAATGTCTTCGCGCATCTGACCCGACACCGCGATCACGCGATCGGCCGCCTCGACGGCGGTCTTCTCGATCCACGTCGAGAGGAGATAGCCCGTCCCGAGCTGGTCCGCCTTCCAGGGGCGGAGCGGCTCCATGCTGTGGAGGGTCACGATCAGCGGGATGCGGTAGAGCGCGCGGATCCAGAGCCCCGCCATGTCCGCGTACCACGTGTGCGCGTGGGCCACGCTCGCGTCGATGTGGTCGCGCGCCATCGCTAGCGCGATCGAGAGCGTCTCGAGCGCGGGCGCGAAGCGCGGCCCGTCCTGGCCCGCGCCGAGGCGCTCCCACGGCGTGTAGCCGCGGACGACCACGCCGTCTGTCCGCGCGCCCTCCGCGCTTTCACGCGCGCCGAAGCAGCGGACTTCGACGGCCATCCGGCGGCCGAGCGCGCGGCTGAGCTGGTCCACCACCACGCCGGCCCCGCCGTAGACGTGCGGCGGGTACTCGCGGGTCAGGAGGAGGGCCTTCACGCTCGTAGCATATCGTAGAGGGCCGGGCTAGGCGGACGCCGGTTGGTCGGGGACGCCCTCCACGGTCTCTTCCTGGCGCTCGAGCTTCCGGGAGACGGTGCGGGGATCGATGCCGAGCAGCTTGGCGGTGAGCGTTTTGTTGCCCTTGGTCACGCGCAACGTCTCCTCGAGAAGCCGCTGCTCCACCTCGGCGAGCGGCGTGCCGATGCGAACCGACAGGACGCCCTCCGGCAGCGGGGTGGCGCCCGCGACCTCCTCGGGCAGGTCCGTGACGTCCATCAGGCTGCCCTGGGCGAGGACGACGCCGCGCTCGATGACGTTCTCCAGCTCCCGGACGTTGCCGGGCCAGGCGTACCCCTCGAGGCGCTGGATCGCCTCGTCGGTCAGCCCCTCGAGCTTCCGGTTGTTCTTCGCGGCGTACACGCGGAGGAAGTGCTGGGCGAGCACCCGGATGTCCTCGCGGCGCTCGCGGAGCGGCGGCACCGTGATCGTGATCACGTTGAGGCGGTAGTAGAGGTCCTCGCGGAACCGCTTCTCGCGCACCATCTGGGCCAGGTCCTGGTTGGTCGCCGTGACGACCCGCACGTCGACCCGGAGCGTCCGGGTGCCGCCCAGACGCTCGAACTCCCCCTCCTGGAGCACCCGGAGGATCTTCGGCTGCGTGATGGTCGAGAGGTCGGAGACCTCGTCGAGGAAGAGGGTCCCCCCGTCGGCCAGCTCGAAGCGCCCCTCCTTCCGCCCCGCCGCGCCCGTGAACGCGCCCTTCTCGTAGCCGAACAGCTCCGACTCGAGGAGCGTCTCCGGCAGCGCCGCGCAGTTGACGGCAACGAACGGGCCGTTCCGCCGCGCCGACCGCTGGTGGATCGTCTGGGCCACCAGCTCCTTCCCCGTCCCGCTCTCCCCCTGGATCAGCACCGTCGCGGAGCTGTCGGCGACCTGCTCGATGAGCGTCATCATCCGGCGGAAGGCGGGGCTGCCGCCGATGATGGCGCCCTGCTGGAGGAGATCCTCGAGCCGTCGCTGGAGGGCGCGGTTCTGCTGGATCAGCTCGCGCCGCTCCAGCGCCTGCCGGATCAGCCGAAGGAGCTGGGCGCGCTGGAAGGGCTTCGTGACGAAGTCGTACGCGCCGTCCTTCATCGCCCGCACCGCCTCCTCGACCGTGCCGAAGGCGGTCAGGAGGATCACGTCGACGTCGGGCACGATCGCCTTCACCGCGTGGAGCACCTCGATCCCCGTGAGCCCCGGCATCTTGAGGTCGGTGAGGACGAGGTCGACGCCCCCCGCCTGCAGCCGCTCGAGCGCGGAGCGCCCGTCCGAGGCGAGGACGACGTGGTAGCCCTCCCGCGTCAGCGTCCGCTCGAGGCTCTCGCGGAGTCCCGGATCGTCGTCGGCAATCAGGAGCGTGGGGGCGTCAGACATGGACGGGCCTCTTCACCGGAAGTCGGATGACGAACGTCGCGCCCTGCCCCGAGCGGTTCTCCCAGCGGATCTCCCCGCCGTGCTCCTCCGTGATCTGGCGGGCGATCGAGAGACCGAGCCCAGTCCCCTGGGGCTTCGTGGTGAAGAACGGCTCGAACAGTCGCCGGGCGACCTCCTCGCCGATCCCGCCGCCCGTGTCCGAGACCGCGATCTCGACGCGCTCGCCGACGTGCAGGCTCGAGATGGTCAGCTCGCCCCCGCGCGAGAGCGCCTCGAGCCCGTTCTTGACCAGATTCAGGACCGCCTGACGGAGCAGTCCGCGGTCGATCTCCATCATCGGCACGCTCGGGTCGGTGGCGACACGGACCGTCAGGCCCTGGCGCATGGCGACCGGGCGGACGAACTCGGCCAGCTCGGCGACGAGCTGGTTGACCGAGTCCTCCTCGAAGTGGGGACGCGGGAACCGCGCGAAGGCCAGATACTCCTCGGTGAGCGCGTCGAGCGTGTTCACCTGGTCGCGGATGGAGGTGAGGAGCCCTGCGGCTTCCTCCATGTCCGGGCCGGGCCGGGCGCGGACGATGTCCTCGAGGATCTCCGCGTTCAGCTCGATCGCGCTGATCGGGTTGCGCACCTCGTGCGCGACTTTCAGCGACACCCGGCCGACCGTCGCCATGCGCTCGGCGACGAGCAGCTCCTGCTGCGTTGTCTGCAGCCGGCTCAGCGTCCCCGTCAGCTCGGCGTTGAGGCGCTCGACCTCCTCGCGCGCGCGCCGCTCCCGCTCGGCGACGAGACCGAGCGTCACCGCGGGCAGCCCGACGAACGCCGAGAGGATGATCGACGGCGTCCAGCCCACCCAGGGGGGGACGAGGGCGCCCGAGAGCGCGAAGAGCCCGCCCGCGATGAGCGCCGCGGCGAGGCCGACCCGCGGGCCGAAGTAGTACGCGTTGACGGCGACCACGGGGAAGAAGAGGAGATAGAAGAGGCTCTCGGCGCCGCCCGTGAGATAGAGGAGCGCGAACACGAGCAGGAGATCGATGCCCAGGGCGCCGAGGAAGATCGCGCGGGTGGCGCGCGGGTTCACCGTGACCAGCGCGAAGATTCCGAGCTTGTAGGCGGCGAACCAGAAGACGAGCCAGTAGAGATCGATCCTGTGGCGCGGCCGGAGCGGGACGAGGCCGAGCGTCGCGAGGCCACCCACCATCGCGACGGCGAGCAGGACCGCGAAGACGCGCTCGTCGCGCTCCAGCAGCCCAAAGATCGCGTGCCAGGGTTTGCGCTCGGCCGACGTCACGGTCAAGCCGACTATACCATTTCAGCGCTCGCCCCGTGGCACGGCGGGAGGCTATACTGGCGCCCGCGGTGTCGACCTCCCCGCGACGTCTGATCCTCCACACCGAGGCGTCTCGCGGCTTCGGCGGCCAGGAAATCCGCATCCTCACCGAGGCCCGGTGGCTCTCCGAGCACGGGTGGGACGCCCTCGTCGCCTGCCAGCCAGAGAGCGCGCTCTGGGCCGAGGCGAGGGCGGCGGGCATCGATGCGGTCGCCGTCCGGATGCGGAGCGCCCTCGACGTCGCGGCGTTCCGCGCCCTCCGGCGGGTCATGCGGGAGCGCGCCGTCAGCCTGGTCCACACCCACAGCTCGGTCGACAGCTGGCTCGCGGCCTTCGCAGGGAGGTCACTCCGCCTCCCCGTCGTGCGGAGCCGCCACGTGTCGATCCCCATCCTCCGCCGGCGCGCGCTCGTGTATCGGCTCGCCGACCGCATCCTCACGAGCGGCGAGGGGGTGAAGGCTCTCGTCGTCGCCGCCGGGATCGCGCCCGAGAGAATCGTCTCGGTCCCGCCCGGCGTCGACACCCGGCGCTTCCACCCGAACGTGTCGGGAAAGGCGGTCCGCGACGAGCTGGGCGTCGCCGGCCCCGCCGTCGGCCTCGTCGCCAACCTGCGCGGCTCGAAGGGGCACGCGGTCTTCCTCGAGGCGGCCCGCGCGATCATGCGCTCGGCGCCGGAGACCCGGTTCCTCATCGTCGGCGCCGGCGTGGGCGAGGCGGACATCCGCCGGCGCATCGACGAGCTGGGACTCGGCGCGCAGGTGCTCATGACGGGCTTCCGCCGCGACATCCCCGAGGTCATGGCCGCGCTCGACGTCCTCGTGCTCCCCTCCGTGAGGTCCGAGGCGTCCTCCCAGGTCATCCCCCAGGCGCTCGCCGTAGGGACGGCGGTCGTGGCGACCACCGTCGGCGGCTCTCCCGAGCTGATCCGCGACGGCGAGACCGGCCGACTGGTCCCGCCGGACGATGCTCGGGCACTGGCCGAGGCGATCCTCGGGCTGCTCCGTGATCCGGCGCGCGCCCGCGCGATGGCCCGCGCGGGCCAGGCGATGGTCCACGCCCGCTACTCGATCGACGCGACGATGGGGCTGACGACCGCGGTATACGAGGAGTTGCTGGGGCGGTGACCGGCGGCGCCCGGGGGTCGGGGCGCCGCGAGCCGTCACGTCGCGACGCCGAGGAGCAGCGTCAGGAGGATCTGCGCCGCGCCGATCCAGCGCGTGCGGCGCACCAGCGTCGCGGCGGTCAGGCCGACGGCGACGTGGAAGAGCAGGAGGCCGACGTAGAAGTCGTTCACGACCATGCCGAGCGTGTTGAGGGCGACGAACCCCGCGCCGAGCGTCGCGGGAACCGCCACGCGCGGCCGTCGCGTCGCGAGGCCGAGGAGCAGGAGACACGCGAGGTCAGCGAGCAGGAGCCACCGGGTCGCCGCCGTGCCGGGCATGAGCAGAGCCAGAGAAGGAGGCATCGCCACTCGAGAGTATACCTAGCCGGACCGCGCCGAGAAGCGACGCATGTCGCCCCTGGCCCGCCGGCCCTCGGGCTCGATGCGGAACCCGCACTCCTCGACGGCGCGCTCCGTGTCCCGGTTGGGATGGCAGCCGCCCGTCAGGCGGATCCAAAAGGGCTCGCCCAGGTCTTGGAGCCGCGCCTTCCACGGCCTCGTGGACCTGACGTGCTCGAGCATGCGAAGGGCGCCGCCGGGACGGAGCACCCGCGCGACCTCGGCGAGGCCCCGGCGCGCGTCGGGAACGCTGCAGAAGACGAGCCCGCTCACGACGGTGTCGAAGCTCCCATCGCGGAACGGCAGCCGCTCGGCGCTCCCGATCACCAGCGGCACCGTGGGGCCCCGGCGCCGCGCGCGCGCGAGGGAGGGCCACGCCGGATCGAGCCCGACGACCTGGACACCCGGCCGGTAGTGGGGCAAGTTCCGCCCCGTCCCGCAGCCGAGATCGAGCGTCCGCCCTCGGGCGCCCTCGACGAGCCAGTGCCGCCAGCGGAGGAGCCCCATCCGCTCGTAGAGGGCGCACAGGGCGTCGTAGATCCACGGGACCTGCTCGATGCCGCGCATCGCTCAGGCCGAGCGGGCGCTCACGCGGCGAGCGCGTCGAGCCGCGCCAGCTCCGCCCCGGCCGCGCGCATCTCGGCGAGCGCGCGCCCGCCGTCGCCCGGGGCGAGGTCCACCGCCCGCACCGCGTCCTCCAGGACGACGACCTCGAACCCCTCCCTGAGCGCGTCGAGCGCCGTCGCCTTGACGCAGTAGTCGGTCGCGAGGCCGCCCAGGAAGATGCGCTGGACCCCGCGCTCGCCGAGCGCCACGGCGAAGGCGGCGCCGTCGGACGTCTCGGCCTGGAAGCAGGAATACGCGTCCGCCTCGGGGTCCATCCCCTTCGAGACGACCTCGGCCGACGCCGGGAGCGTGAGCCCCGGATGGAGCTCGGCGCCAGGCGTCCCCTGGACGCAGTGGGACGGCCACACGCCGCCGTACGCCTTGAAGTGCCGGGTCCGCGCGGGGTGCCAGTCGCGCGACGCGAAGATGGCCGCGCCGCAGGCGCCGAACCGCTCGGCGTAGCGGTTCAGCACCGGCACGACGGCGTCGCCGTCGGCCACGGCGAGCGCCCCACCGGGGCAGAAGTCGTTCTGGACGTCGACGATCAGGAGCGCGTCGCGCGTCGAGTCGATGGTGAACGCCATCTTCCCCACCTCCGCGAGGCCAAGTGTAGGCTAGAATCTGCGCGCATGGGAGTGCCCGTTCTCGTCGTCGACGCCTTCACCGACACGCCCTTCCGCGGCAACCCCGCCGCGGTCTGCCTGCTCGACGGGCCCGGGGACGCCGGCTGGATGCAGAGCATGGCGCGCGAGCTGAATCTCCCGGCGACGGCCTTCCTCCGGTCGAGAGACGACGGGTTCGAGCTGCGGTGGTTCAGCCGGACGGTCGAGCTCGACCTCTGCGGCCACGGGACCCTCGCCAGCGCTCACGCGCTCTGGGAAAGGGCGCGGCTCGCGCGCGACGCGGCTGCGCGCTTCCACACGCGGAGCGGTCTCCTCACGGCCGAGTGGAAGGACGGCTGGATCGAGCTGGATTTTCCGGCCGAGCCCGACGCGCCGGCGGCGCCTCCCGAGGCGCTCCTCCCGGCGCTCGGCGTCGCCGCGAAGTACGTCGGCAGGAACCGGTTCGACTACCTGGTGGAGGTCGAGTCGGAGGAGGTCGTCCGGGAGCTCATGCCCGACCTCCCCCGTCTCGCCGCGGTCCCGACCCGGGGCGTGATCGTGACCGCCGGCGGCGCCGCCTCCGCGTACGACTTCGTCTCGCGGTTCTTCGCCCCGCGAGCCGGAATCGACGAGGACGCCGTGACCGGCTCCGCCCACGCCTGCCTCGGTCCCTTCTGGGCCCGGCGCCTCGGGAAGCGCGAGCTCACCGGTTACCAGGCGTCGGCCCGCGGAGGAAGCGTGAGGGTTCGAGTCGCCGGCGCCCGGGTCAATCTCGGCGGGCGGGCGGTGACGGTGCTCCGCGGCGAGCTTTCGTGAGAGGAGAGCGCCCCGGCGGGCCCCGGGGCGCTCTCCGGGGACGAGGCTAGCGAGCCCGCGCCACGAACCTCTCGGGGAACTGCTTGACGATCGCCTCGGCGAGCGGATCGGCGATCATCCGCATGTGGCTGTAGGCGGCCCTGAGCGCCCGGCCGGCCCTCGGATGGTCGCCGGCCGCCTGGGCGTCGATGACCTCCTTGAGGGTCACGACGTGGTGCTTCACCAGCTCGGCCACCACCGCCTTCGGCAGGTTCGGGTTGGCCGAGGCGAGGAAGGCCCCGAAGTCCTGCGTGTAGCCGATCAGGTCGCTCACGGCCCTGTCCTGCTTGGCCCTGTCCCGCGTCGCGACGCCGACCGTGTAGTCCACGACGAACCCGATATGCTTCCGCCAGAGCGGCAAGAACGCGTCGCCCGCGGAGGCCCCGTAGACGGCGCCGATCGCCCGGGCGATGTCCATCGAGTTCGCGTCGAGCGCCGCCGCCGCCGCCTTGAACTCCGCCTCCCGCCCCCCGAGCGCCGCCCCCGTCGCCGCCGCGGCGAGGTAGACGTGCTCGCCCAGGAGCGTGTTGAGGCCCGTCCGCAGCTCGGCCGCCTTGGTGGCGGAGGTCGTCGTCCCGCCCGATTCGCTCATCGCCTGCGCGCACCCCATCGCGAGGACCGCGACGATCGCCGCGACCCCGACTGACCGGATAGACGTTGCCCTCATGCTGGTCTCCTTTCGGTCTGTCCCTCAGCGAACGCGGATCTCGCCGCGCATCGACTGGTGCCTATCGCAGAAGTACGGATAGACCCCAGGCTCCTTGAACTCGACGGTGGCCGTGGCGCCCTTGGCGGGGAGGCGGGTGTCGAACCGGCCGTCGCGCCGCTCCGGAGTGCCGGCGGTGACGGTGTGCTCGATGTCGTCCTGGTTGGTCCACGTGACCCGGGTCCCCGCCTTCACCTCGAGCTGCGCCGGGCGGAACTGGAAGAGCTGGAGCGTGACGCCCGGCTGGGCCGACGCGGCCACGCTGACGATGGCGAGGAGCAGCACCAGAACCAGGACGACTCTCATTGCCGGGCCCCCTTTCGGCCACTCGCCTATGGTTACGAGCGGCCGAGGGGCGTCGGATTTCCGTGGGTGGGTGTCGTCCTGAGAAGCCGCCGGCCTTGGGCGGCCGGATGAGTTGAGGCGCCCGCGCCGCGGGCGAGGACGCTACGGTCCCGGGGCCAGGTGGTAGAGCATCCAGTAGACGAGCACGCCCGTCACGGACACGTAGAGCCACACGGGCAGCGTCCAGCGCGCGAGCCGCACGTGCCGTGGGAGCTGTCCGGAGAGGCCCCGGTAGATCGTCGTCAGCGCGAACGGGACGATGACCGCGGCGAGGACGACGTGCGAGATCAGGAGCGGGAAGTAGACCCACCGGATCCACCCCTGCCCGCCGAACGGCCGCGAGCCCGCCTGGGCGTGATAGACGACGTAGGAGATCAGGAACAGTGTCGAGACGCCGAAGGCCGTCAGCATGCACGCCTTGTGCGCGGTGACCCGCTTTCGGCGGATGAGGAGGTAACCGACCGTGAGGAGTACGGCGCAGGTGCCGTTGAGGAACGCGTTGAGGGCGGGAAGCGGAGAGATCTCTCCTGCGCCAGCGGGCGGGGCCCCGCCTCCCAAGAGCAGCACGCCGACCGCGAGGACGACGAGCGACGACACGAGGCCGATCAGGGGCAGCGCCACGCGGTCGCGCGTCCGCTCGTCCATCACGCCTGAACTATACCGGAACCGGGAGCGGTCGGAGCCGCCGCGGAACCCGGAGCCGCGGAAGGACCGCTATAATCGTCGCCAGGAGGCCGTCATGGAAATCGTCCGCATCCCCGCCGACTTCCACCTCCGCGAGGCCCGGCGGCTCGGCCTCACCGAGGCCGCGCTCACGGAGGCGATCGAGGTCGTCCAGTGCTTCAACGGTCTCACGAAGATCGCCGACGCGCTCGGGCTCGAGCCCGACTTCGACCCGATGAAGGGCGGGGGCGGTGCGCGTGACTGACCGCGCCGGATGGGCGCTCGGCGCGCTCGCCGGCCTCGTCGGCATCTCCTGCTGCGTGAGCCCGGTGGTGCTCGTCCTGCTGGGACTGGCGTCCGTGTCCTTCGCCCTGTCCCTCGGCAACACGCTCTACTACGAGTACGGCTGGTATTTCCGTGGCGCCGCGGCGCTGGTGGCGGCGGTCGGGGTCGTAGGCATCCTCCGCGGGCGAAAGGCGTGCAGCGTGCGCGGCGCCCGGAGCCAGTGGCGGCTCCTGCTGACGGTCGCCCTCGTGATGGTGGCCGTGTACGCCGGGCTCTACTGGGTGACGTCCTCCCTCGCGCGGGCCGCGGCCTCCTGACGGCAAGGGCGCCCGCCACCCGCACATCGAGTAGCGCCTCGATGCGCGTCTGATCGAACCCGACAACTATCGCCCCGTCAATCTTCGTCCAGAGGCGGCCCCTACTCCCCCTGCCGCTTGACCGACGCGCGGAACCCGGCCCCGTTCACGGCGGCGATCATCTGCTCGACCGTCACCTGCGTCGGGTCGTACGCCACGCGCGCCTCCTTGTCGCGGAAGCTCACGTCCGCTCGCGCCACGCCCTTGAGCCCTTCCAGGGCCCGCTTGACCGTGAGGGGTCACGTCCCTCAGGTCATGCCCTCGACGGCGAGCAGCACCGTCGAGGTCGCGGCGGATGCCGTGGAGACGAGCAGGAGCAGCAGCAGCGCAACGGCGAGCCAGGGAAGCGTTCGGCGTCTCATCGCGTCTCCTTCATGTCCATGCCCTTCATGTCGCGGCCCGCGCCCGGCCCCTGACCCGCGCCCTCCGTGAGCCGCGCGAGCAGGTCCGACGTCATCTCCGGGAACTGGTCGAGGGCGATGGCGCTGCCGACCACGAGCGACGCGGCGATCAGGAGCCCGAGCGTTACCTGGCTCCCGGCCATGCGGCACGCGAGCTGGGCGCAGCGGCGGCGCTCGCGCGCGTAGAGCACGAACCCGAGCGTGACCCCGAGCACGCCCGCCGGGATCAGGATCCACCGGTACTGCATGGTGACCGCCATGAAGGCGCCGCTGCCGAGCCCCAGCAG